>NZ_JBEGIG010000002.1:0-121709 GCF_040676555.1 Arthrobacter sp. LAR12-1-1.1
CCGGAAGCTAAGACCCACAGCGCCGATGGTACTGCACCCGGGAGGGTGTGGGAGAGTAGGTCACCGCCGGAACACCATTCACGGTCGAGGACCCCCAACCACAGGTCGGGGGTCCTCCCGCATTTAAGCTACCTTTCTACCCCGGCTGCTACCTAGTTGGACCTGCTCCCTCACGTCCCGCACCATCCCGGGGGAGCCTCGTTCACGTCTTCCTGCAGCTTCTCCTGCCGGACGCTCCCTCGCCTGCTGCCGCACGGGCCGGCAGGCACCCGGGACCCGGCGCCGCTGTCGAACACCCAAGACGTGCGGGAGGGGCTGGACAGGTCCCGCGATACGTGAGGGAGGGTCCTAGGTTTCCGGGCTCTTCACAATCCAGGATGTAGCAGCGGCCTGAAGCCGCCGGTCTCGAGTAGCGATCTGGCGATGTAGTTGGTGAGGTTGCGGAACCCGAGGGCGGAGCCGCGGAGGTGTTCGAGTCGTCCGTTGATCGCCTCGGTTGGGCCGTTGCTGGTGCCGGGTCGGTCGAAGTAGGCCAGCACGTCGACGGCGCGCTTCTTCAGCGTTCGGCCCAGCGTGATCACCTCGCTCAGCGCAGCGGGAACGCCTGCGCTGACCGACCCGGGCTCTTCACAGTTGAGGGTGTAACCGCTGGCTGGATGTTGGCTGGCGCGTCGGTCCCGGGGCAGCGACGCGCAACCGCAGCCGGAGGCCCGATCTTGTGTCACCGTTCGCAGTGGACTTCTTCGCGTACCCGCTCAGATCGGTCAACGGCGCACCCGATAGCGCAGGTGAAGCACCCGGTTGCCCTGAATCACCACGTCGGGATCCTCCAACAGGTGCTGTGCGTGGACCGACCCGAAGTAGCGCTTGCCGGACCCGAACACGATGGGTACGACGTCCATGCGCACCTCGTCGACCAGGCCCGCGGCAAGCATCTGGCCACCGACGTCACCAGCGGCGACCTCGACGATGCGGTCACCCGCAAGCTCTTGCGCCTTGGCCATGGCTGCCTCGACGCCGTCGACGAAGTGAAACGGCGCCTCGGGGTCCCAGCCCTCGGGCTGCGGCCGGTGCGTCACGACGACCACGTGGTCGATCCCGCTCGGAGGCTTCCCGTCCCAGCCGTCCGTCATGTCGAAGACGTGGCGGCCGACGATTGTCGCCCCGATCTGGTCCCAGTACGGCCGGGTGTAGTCGTAGGACGTCTGAGACACCTTCACCTCGCCGCTCTCGTCCAACGGGACGTCACCGTTGGACAACCAGTCGAACAGCAGTCCGGGCTGGTCATTCTCGTCCGCGACGAAGCCGTCCACCGACACCGAGCTGTACATGACCACCTTGCCCACGGGGCTCTCCTCTGCTTTGGGGTGCCCCCACATTAGCGTGTCGTGAGCTGTCGCTCTAGTAGGAAATTAGTCGGCCGGCAGCGGCCAGCCGTCCAGCGCGTGGCCGGGATGTTCGCGCAGGAATCGCCGCCAGACTTCGACGTACCGGGTCGGCATGAGCCCGGTGAACGCCCGGAACTCGTGGCCGAAGTGGGCCTGGTCGAAGTAGCCTGCGCCACCAGCGAGGTCGCCCCAGTCGACCGGTCCGGCGGCACCGAAGCGATCAACGGCCTCATCGAACTCCACCGCCGCGTTGCCCGCGGCTTCCGCAACCGGAAGCACTACCGACTACGCATGCTGCTCATCGGCGGCGGACTGTCCCATCCCCACCTCAGGTAGGAAGAGCCATTTAGCTACCTTTCTACCCCCGGCTGCTACCTAGTTGGACATGTTCCCTCACGTCCCGCACCATCCCGGGGGAGCCTCGTTCAGCCTGGTTCCTGAACGGCCCCATGAGCCCCTGCTGCTGAGGCGTTGTGAGCCTCGCCACCGACGTGCCCTCTTGGGGGTTGCCGTTAGCCGGTGGCGGGTTGCTCGCCTAGAATTGGGGGAGATGTACGGACTTCGAAGCGCTTGATTTCGGGTTGCGTAGGAGACGAAACACGGAACAGAGCGGCTGCGATTGCGCCAGTGGTCAGCTCGCAACAGGAGGATTCCAGCATGGCTGAGCACAATGATGGCAACCGTGGCGGCAAGGCCCACGACAACTCTGGCGGACGCAGTTCCGGTGGAGCCCCTTTCCGCGGCACGAGCAACTCGGGCGGCGATCCTCGCGGGTTCCGTTCCAGGGAAGACCGTGACCGTAAGCCGTATGGTGAGCGTGCTCCGCGTGAGGGCGGGGATCAGCGTGGGTTCGGCGGTAGTGAACGTAAGCCGTATTCCGGCGGTGAGCGTAAGCCGTATGGTGATCGTGTTCCGCGTGAGGGTGGGGGACAGCGCAGCTTCGGTGGCGATAGCCGCCCGTCCTATGGCGACCGTAAGCCGTATGGTGAGCGGACTCCGCGTGAGGGCGGGGATCAGCGTGGGTTCGGCGGTAGCGAACGTAAGCCGTATTCCGGCGGTGAGCGTAAGCCGTATGGTGATCGTGTTCCGCGTGAGGGTGGGGGACAGCGCAGCTTTGGTGGCGATAGCCGCCCGTCCTATGGTGACCGTAAGCCGTATAGCGGCGGTGGCGATCGTGACCGCAAGCCGTACGGCGATCGTGCTCCGCGTGAAGGCGGGGGACAGCGCAGCTTCGGCGGCGATAGCCGCCCGACCTATGGCGACCGCAAGCCGTACAGCGGTGGCGATAGCCGCCCGTCCTATGGCGACCGTAAGCCGTATAGCGGCGGTGGAGATCGTGACCGCAAGCCGTATGGTGATCGTGCTCCGCATGAGGGTGGGGGACAGCGCAGCTTTGGTGGCGATAGCCGCCCGACCTATGGCGACCGAAAGCCGTATAGCGGCGGTGGCGATCGTGACCGCAAGCCGTATGGTGATCGTGCTCCGCGTGAAGGCGGGGGACAGCGCAGCTTCGGCGGCGGCGACCGTGACCGTGACCGCAAGCCTTATGGCAGCGGCGACAACCGCAAGCCGTTCGGCAACCGCGAGGACCGTCCGGCACGGAGCTTCGACCGTGGCGACTCAGGCCCGCGCCAGTACGGGCGGGACCGTCCGGAAGACCGTCCGGTACGCGTGCCCAATGCCCGCGATCTCCGCAGCGCCAACCGTCCCGACCGGGAACGTTCACCCCAGATCGACGAGGACGTCACGGGCAAGGAACTTGACCGTGCCACCCAGCACCAGATCAAGACCCTCGAAGGCACCAGCGCCGAATGGGTGGCCCGCCACCTCGTCATGGCGGGACGGCTTCTGGACGAAGAACCTGAGCTTGCCTTCCAGCATGCCCTGGCAGCCAGCCGCCGCGGCGGACGCCTTGCGTCCGTCCGCGAAGCTGTCGGCCTGACCGCCTATGCGGCCGGCCACTATGGTGAAGCCCTCCGGGAATTCCGCACCTACCGACGGATCAGCGGCTCCAACATGCACCTGCCGGTCATGGCCGACTGCGAGCGGGGCCTTGGCCGCCCGGACCGCGCCCTGGACATGGCCCGGTCCGACGAAGCCAAGGATCTGGACGCCCCCGGCAAGGTGGAGCTGGCTATCGTGGCAGCCGGGGCCCGCACGGACCTCGGGCAGTTCGACGCCGCGGTTTCCGAACTGGAAATTCCGCTGCTGGACATCAACCGCGCCTTTTCCTACAGCCCGCGACTGTTCCGCGCCTACGCTGACGCACTGACGGCTGCCGGCCGCGCTGCCGAGGCCGACAAGTGGCAGCGGCAGGCCGTCGTGGCCGAAAACGCACTCGGACTCGGGGCTGACGAAGACCCTGACATCATCGATCTCGGCTGG
The DNA here is from genome assembly GCF_040676555.1 of Arthrobacter sp. LAR12-1-1.1. NCBI lineage: Bacteria > Bacillati > Actinomycetota > Actinomycetes > Micrococcales > Micrococcaceae > Arthrobacter > Arthrobacter sp. LAR12-1-1.1. The sequence goes on from NZ_JBEGIG010000002.1 coordinate 3,774, forward strand.
GACGAGGAAGAAGAGGCCCGCGAGGAGAACCGGCAGCGCAGGCTCCGCGAGCAGGAGAATGCCGACATGCACGGCGGAACCGAAGAGCGCGCGCCGCGTGCCGCCGGCGCTGCTGTCGCGGCAGAAGCCACCGGCACCGCAGCCGGAGCGGCCGGCCTGAACGCGATCGACGGCAGCGCGAGCGACAACAGTTCCATCGACGACAATGCCATTGACGACAGCAGCGACGACGCCGAAGCCGACTACTTCGAGTCCGACGACGCCGAGTCCGACCAGGATTCGGTCGAAGCCGACGTGCTCGATGAAGCCGACACCGAAGCCGACACCGAAGCCGACACCGAAGCTGAAGATGACGCCGACGGGGAACGGAACGCTGAAGCGGATCAGGAACTCGTCGACGACTCAGAGCCTGCCCAGCGTGAACGTGTGGAGGACTAACCGCATGACGGATACTGCGCTGATCTCCACCTTTGATGCCCTGCTCGCCGACCTCGACGGCGTTGTCTATGCCGGCCCCCATGCCATCCCCGGGGCCGTCGAGTCGCTGCGCCGGCTCGCCGGTGTAGGCGTCGGCCTGGGCTACGTCACCAACAACGCATCCCGTTCTCCGGCGCAGGTAGCGCAACACCTTCGCGATCTCGGCGCCCCCGCCGAGGACCACCAAGTGGTGAGTTCCTCGCAGGCGGCGGCAGCGCTGCTGGCCTCGCTGCTGCCGGCCGGGGCCCACGTGCTGATCACGGGCAGTGCCGCACTGGCCCAGGAAATTGAGCTGGTCGGTCTGGTTCCCGTCCGCGGCGCGGAGGATGACCCCGTCGCCGTCGTGCAGGGCTTTAGCCCGGACATCGGATGGAAGGACCTCGCCGAGGCGTCGTACGTCGTCGCCGGCGGCGCCCTCTGGGTGGCGACCAACACTGACTGGTCCATACCTCAGGCGCGCGGAATTGCCCCCGGTAACGGGACGCTCGTGGCAGCCGTGGCCGCCGCGACCGGCAAGAGCCCGATCGTGGCGGGCAAACCCGAGGCGCCGCTGTTCCACACCGCCGCCAAGCGGCTGGCCGCGGACCGGCCGCTCGTCGTCGGTGACCGACTGGACACCGACATCCTCGGCGGCAACAACGCCGGCTTCGCCACGGTGGCTGTGCTGACAGGCGTGGACACCAGGGAATCAATCCTCGCCGCGAAGTCCATGGAACGCCCCGATTTCCTCATCAATGACCTGACCGGCCTGTACGCGCCATACCCGGCCGTGGAGCACGACGCCGGGCGGTTCCGCAGCGGCACGGCCTCGGCGATCGTACGGGGCCAGTCCGTCCACATCAGCGGGGACCCCGCCGACCTCGATTCATGGCGTGCCGCCTGCTCGGCCTGGTGGGCAGCGAACCCCGAGACCACCAGCGCACTGGCTCCGGCCCTCGAGTGGCTCGATCACTAGGCTGGAGACATGACCGAGCCGAACCAGCAGCTAAACCAGGCCCCAATCCAGCTGCCAGCTGTGGCGGAGGCGGAGGCGCCTAGCCCCGCGGCCGACGTCGCGTGGCCGGATCTGCCTTCGCGGCAGCTCCCGGCGGAACCGTCCGGGGACGCGGCATCAGAACAGCAGGCACCAGAACAGCAGGCACACGTCCAGGACGCGGCCGTCAGCGCTGTGCTGGACCGGCTTGCGGCCGTGCGGCAAACGCCCGTTTCCGGGCACGGGGAAGTCTATGCCGACATGCATGATGCCCTGCTGGAGGCCCTGAACGAAGACGTGGCTTCCCACGCCGGCGTGGCGCGCCGTATCCATGCCGCGGGGGACGGGGGATCGTGAGTCGGCTAGACCAGGCGCTCGTCAGCCGGGGGCTCGCCAGGTCCCGGACGCATGCCGCCCGGCTGATTTCCGAGGGCAAGGTGAGCTCCGGAGGCGAGGTCCTCGCCAAGGCGTCACTGCAGGTCCCGGACGATGCCGCGCTGGATGTCATGGCCTCCGCTGAGGACGGCTACGTCAGCCGCGCCGGGCACAAGCTGGCCGGGGCGCTGGATGCCTTTCCCGCCGTCGACGTCGCGGGCAAACGGTGCCTCGACGCCGGTGCCTCGACCGGCGGGTTCACGGATGTGCTGCTTCGGCGCGGAGCCGCCCACGTGGTGGCCGTGGACGTAGGGCACGGCCAAATGGTGCCGGAAATCCGGAATGACTCCCGCGTTGCCGTGCACGAAGGCCTCAACGTGCGGTACATGACGCCCGGGGAAATCGGCGGCCAGTCTGCGTTGACGGTGGCGGATCTGTCCTTCATCTCGCTGACACTCGTGGTGGCGCCGCTGGCGGCCTGCACCGAGCCCGGCGGCGACCTCGTCCTCATGGTCAAACCACAATTCGAGATCGGCAAGGACCGGCTGGGCCGGACCGGCGTGGTCACCTCGGAACGGGAACGCCGGCTCGCCGTGGGCAAGGTGGCTGCCGCCGCCGTGGATGCGGGCCTGGTCTTGTCCGGCCTGGCCCAAAGCCCGCTGCCGGGCCAGGACGGCAATGTCGAATACTTCCTGTGGATAAAACGCGCGATGTCGGAAGTCCCGCCTAAGATCGAGGAGCGGGACGCAGCCGTTGCTGCGTTGCTCGGAACAATCTGGCCGAACCACTAGTACCACCAGAAGGCGGAACCCGATGAGCAGGCGTGTCCTCATCCTTGCCCACACAGGGCGCGAGGAGTCCCTCAAGGCTGCCTGGGAAGCGTGCGCCCTGTTGCATGAATCGGGGCTGGTCCCTGTGCTGCAGGAGAACGAGCTCGGGGACATGGTCCGCTTCTTCGGCCGGCTCGACCACCCCGTCGAGGTCCTTCACGACCACGTGAAGCTGCCCGAGGTAGAACTCGTCATGGTGCTGGGCGGGGACGGCACCATCCTCCGCGCTGCCGAGCTCGTCCGTGAAGTCGACGTGCCGCTGCTCGGGGTCAACCTCGGCCACGTGGGGTTCCTGGCCGAGAGCGAGCGGGCCGACCTCGCCCAGACCGTCGAGTGGATCGCCAGCCGTGACTACACGGTGGAGGAGCGCATGACGATCGACGTCCAGGTCTGGGTCCGCGGTCAGAAGATCTGGCACACGTGGGCACTCAACGAGGCCGCGATCGAAAAGGGCAACCGGGAACGGATGCTGGAGGTGGTCACGGAAGTCGATGAACGCCCCCTGACCTCATTCGGTTGCGACGGCGTAGTCCTGGCCACGCCCACAGGCTCCACGGCCTACGCGTTTTCCGCCGGCGGTCCTGTGGTGTGGCCCGAGGTCGAGGCCCTGCTGATCGTGCCGATCAGTGCCCATGCCCTCTTCGCGAAGCCGCTCGTGGTCTCGCCCCGGTCCAGGCTTGCGGTCGAGATTCTGAACCGGACCGATGCCCAGGGCGTCCTCTGGTGTGACGGCCGCCGCTCGGTGGATCTGCCGCCCGGCGCGCGCGTCGAAGTGACCCGCTCCGCGACGCCCGTGCGGCTGGCCAGGACGCACCAGACCCCCTTCTCCGGCAGGCTGGTGCGCAAATTCGAGCTCCCGATCCAGGGCTGGCGCGGACCCATGCCGCAGGCCGAGGTCATCCACACCGGACCCATCCCGATAATTCGCACGCCCCGTCCCATGCCGCCGCTGCCCTTGCCGGGCCACACGGATCCCGGTGACACCCCCGATCCCTCGACTGCGAAGTGAACCATGCTTGAAGAACTGCGTATCCGCGATCTCGGCGTCATCACCGACGCCATCCTGCCGCTGGGCCCGGGCCTGAGCGTGGTGACCGGTGAAACCGGTGCCGGCAAGACCATGGTTGTCACCGCCGTCGGCCTGCTTCTCGGTGCCAGGTCCGACGCCGGTGCCGTCCGCAGCGGTGCGAAGAGCGCTTCCGCGGAAGCGGTGTTGAAGCTCGACGCCGGCCACGCCGCCGTCGCGCGGTCCCGCGAGGCCGGCGCGGAGGTTGAGGAGTTCGACGGCGGCGTGGAACTGCTGCTTGCCCGCAGTGTCGGAGCCGACGGCCGCAGCCGTGCCTACCTGGGCGGACGCGCCGCGCCGGTCGGGGTGCTGGCCGAAATCGGCGAAACCCTCGTGGTGGTGCACGGGCAGTCGGACCAGATCCGGCTCAAGAGCCCGGTGGCGCAACGCGGCGCCCTGGACAAATTCGCGGGCGAGAGCCTCGCGGGGACGCTTGCCGCCTACCAGGACCTCTACACCCACTGGCACGCCAGCCAGGGCGAGCTGGACGCCCTGCGCAGCGCCGCCCGTGAACGCCTCCGCGAGGCCGAGTCGCTGCAGGCTGCCCTGGCCGAGATCGACGCCGTGGACCCGCAGCCTGCGGAGGACGATGCCCTCAAGGCCGAGGCCGTGAAACTGGCCAACGTCGAGGAACTGCGGATCGCAGCCAGCACCGCCCACCAGGCGCTCATCGCGGAGGACTTCGGCGAAGAAGCCGACGCCACCACCCTGGTGGATGCCGCCAAGCGCACCCTGGAGCACGTTGCCGAACACGACGAGGAGCTGGGGTCCGCCGCGGCGCGCCTGGCCGAGGTCGGCTTCCTGCTCAACGACATCGCCGCGGAACTCGCCAGCTACCAGGCCGCCCTGGACACGGAGGGCCCGGAACGGCTCGCCGAGATCGAGGACCGCCGGGCCGCGCTGGCCAAGCTGGTGCGCAAGTACGCGCCGAGCATCGACGAGGTGTTGGTCTGGGCCGAGGCCGCCCGCGCCCGGCACGAGGAACTGCAGGACGACTCCACCCGGATCGAATCGCTGGACGCCGAGGTTGCCCGGGCCGAAGCCGAGCTCCGGAAGAAGGCCGCCGCGATCAGCAAAGCGCGCACGAAGGCCGCCAAGGATCTCTCCGCACGGGTCAGTGCAGAGCTGACCGCGCTGGCCATGGCAGACGCCACCCTGGTGATCAACGTGGAATCCGCGGGCCAGCTGGGACCGTTCGGGGCCGATGAAATCTCGTTCCTGCTGCAGCCGCACTCCGGCGCGCCGGCCCGGCCGCTGGGCAAGGGCGCCTCGGGCGGTGAACTCTCCCGAGTCATGCTCGCCATCGAAGTGGTGCTGGCCGCCGTCGATCCCGTCCCGACATTCGTCTTCGACGAGGTCGACGCCGGCGTGGGCGGCCGTGCCGCCGTCGAGATCGGGCGCCGGCTGGCGATGCTGGCCCAGCACGTCCAGGTCCTCGTGGTGACCCACCTGCCGCAGGTGGCCGCGTTCGCGAACCAGCACATCAGGGTCACCAAGACCTCCGTGCGGGGCGCTGACGGCGCTACGGCCACGGGCTTCACCTCCAGCGACGTGCAGCTGCTGGACGAGGCCGAACGCGTCCGCGAGCTGGCCCGCATGCTGGCAGGCCAGGAGGACTCGGAATCAGCGCAGGCCCACGCCCAGGAGCTGCTGGACGACGCCAAACTCCTGCCGCAAATCTAGGCGGGCCGCCGGGGACCTCCGCAAGGATTCCCGCCGGGACCGCTGCTAGGACAACAATCACATTGGGATCCCGCCAAGGAGCCCGTGGAAGGCCGAATTGATGATAAGCTCAAACCCCGTGGTGCAGCGATCAAACTCTCGTGTAAATTCCCGGTTTCCGGGCTCGTCCAAGACGACCAAACACATCTTCGTCACCGGTGGTGTAGCGTCCTCGCTCGGTAAGGGACTGACGGCTTCGAGCCTCGGCCACCTCCTGCGGGCACGTGGTCTGTCTGTAACAATGCAAAAGCTCGATCCCTATCTGAACGTGGATCCGGGCACGATGAACCCCTTCCAGCACGGCGAAGTCTTCGTCACTGACGACGGCGCCGAAACGGACCTGGACATCGGCCACTATGAGCGCTTCCTCGATGAAAACCTCGAAGGATCGGCCAACGTCACAACCGGCCAGGTCTACTCGACCGTCATCGCCAAGGAACGCCGCGGCGAATACCTCGGCGACACCGTCCAGGTCATCCCGCACATCACCGATGAGATCAAGCGGCGCATGCGGCTTCCCGCCGAGGGCAAGAACGCACCGGACGTCATCATCACCGAAATCGGCGGCACGGTGGGCGACATTGAGTCCCAGCCGTTCCTGGAGTCCGCACGACAGGTCCGCCAGGACATCGGCCGCGGAAATGTCTTCTTCCTCCACGTGTCCCTCGTGCCGTACATCGGCCCGTCGCAGGAGCTGAAGACCAAGCCGACGCAGCACTCTGTTGCCGCGCTGCGCTCCATCGGCATCCAGCCGGAGGCAATCGTGATCCGTTCGGACCGCGAAGTCCCGCAGCCGATGCGCGACAAGATCGGCCGCATGTGCGACGTTGACATCGACGCCGTGATCGGCTGCCCGGACGCACCGAGCATCTACGACATCCCGAAGACCCTTCACTCCCAGGGCCTGGATTCGTACATCGTCCGCGCCCTGGACCTGCCGTTCAAGGATGTGGACTGGACCAGCTGGGACAAGCTGCTCGACGCCGTCCACAACCCGAAGCACGAGGTAGAGGTCGCGCTCGTGGGCAAGTACATCGACCTGCCGGACGCCTACCTGTCCGTTACGGAGGCCCTGCGGGCCGGCGGCTTCGCCAACGACACCAAGGTCAAGATCCGCTGGGTCCCCTCGGACGAATGCGAAACCCGCGAGGGTGCCGTGCAGTCCCTGAACGGCGTCGACGCCATCTGCGTTCCGGGCGGCTTCGGCATCCGCGGCCTCGAAGGCAAGCTCGGCGCCCTGAAGTACGCCCGCGAAACCAAGCTCCCGGTCCTGGGCCTGTGCCTGGGCCTGCAGTGCATGGTGATCGAGTACGCCCGCAACGTGGTCGGCCTCGAGGGAGCGTCCTCGTCCGAGTTCGAGCCGGATTCCAAGTACCCCGTCATCGCCACGATGGAAGAGCAGCTGGACATCGTCGACGGCAAGGGCGACCTCGGCGGCACCATGCGCCTGGGCCTGTACGAAGCCAAGCTTGACGAAGGCTCCGTCGTCGCCGAGACCTACGGCACCACAAAGGTCAGCGAACGGCACCGCCACCGCTACGAGGTCAACAACAAGTACCGCGATCAGATTGCCGCCAAGGGCCTGTCGTTCTCTGGAACGTCGCCCGATGGCAAGCTGGTCGAGTTCGTGGAACTTCCCCGCGACGTGCACCCGTACTACGTGGCCACGCAGGCGCACCCCGAGCTCAGCTCGCGGCCCACGCGCCCGCACCCCCTGTTCGCGGGCCTGATCGAAGCTGCCCTTGAGCACCAGCGGGCCGCCAACGGCGTGCCTGCGGCCAGTGCAAAGGCCGATGCCCCGGCTGCTGCGCCCAAGCCCTCGTCGGCAGCAGTGTCCAAGTAATTTCCAACTGAATCAAAGGACGGCGCGATGCCCGGTTTGTCTGAGACCCCCAATGCTGCACGGCAGGTTTCGGATGAGCCGAGCCCGCGCCGTCTTTTGTCGTCCCGGAAGGTTTACGAAGGCAGGATCTGGGACGTTGTCAGCGACAGTTTCCAGCTCAACGACGACGGCGACACCCTGGTCCGGGACTACATCGACCATCCCGGCGCGGTGGCCATACTTCCCATGAACGACGCCGGCGACGTGCTGCTGCTCCGGCAGTACCGGCACCCCGTCGGCATGGACCTCTGGGAGATCCCCGCCGGGCTGCTGGACGTCGAAGGGGAGGACTTCGTCATCGGCGCCGCCCGCGAACTGGCTGAGGAAGCAGACCTCGTGGCGGAGCGCTGGAACGTGCTGGCGGACTTCTTCAACTCCCCGGGATCCTCCAGCGAAGCCATCCGCATCTACCTGGCCCGCGGGCTGAGCGAGGTGCCGGGACATGAGCGGCACGTCCGCACCGACGAGGAAGCCGAAATCGAACTGCACTGGACCCCGCTGGACGAGGCTGTGCAGGCGGTGCTTGACGGCCGCCTGCACAACCCGTCCGCTGTCGTCGGCGTGCTGGCCGCTGCCGCCGCCCGCGCCGACAACTTCGAGAGCCTCCGCCCGGCCGACGCGCCCTGGCCCGCCCATCCCAGCCAGCGCCAATGACCGATGCGCTGATTGCCGAGCCTCCGGCCCCCGCGCAACTTCAGGCCCCCGCGCCGGCGGAGGCAGCCGCTCCCGAACGCCCGCCTATCCGGCCGCTCACAGCGATCGACCGCGCCATAACTGACTATCTGCAGCACATGGGCGTGGAACGGGGGCTCGCGGCCAACACCCTCTCCGCCTACCGGCGGGACCTGGCCCGGTACGCCAGGCACCTCGCCAGCACAGGCCGGGAACGCCCCGCCGAGATCACCCGGCACGACGTCACCGGCTTCGTCCAGGCCCTCTCCGACGGGTCCGACGGCGGCTCCGCCCTGGGCATCCGCTCGGCAGCCCGGACGGTGGTGGCCGTCCGCGGACTCCACAAATTCTGGGCACTCGAAGGCATCACTCCCACCGATCCGGCCAGTGACGTCCACCCGCCCATGCCCGGTAAACGGCTGCCCAAGGCAATCAGCGTCGACGAGGTCACCCGGATCCTGGAGGCGGCCGGCACGGATACGGCCACCGGCCTGCGCGACCGCGCGCTGCTCGAGTTCCTCTATTCCACCGGTGCCCGCATCAGCGAAGCCGTGGGCCTGGATGTGGACGACATCTCCCTGCACACGCCCGAACAGGCCGGCGAAGGCGACGGCCCGGCGATAGTCAGGCTGTTCGGCAAGGGCTCAAAGGAACGCCTCGTGCCGCTCGGATCCTACGGAGCTCGCGCCCTCGACGCCTACCTTGTCCGCGGCCGGCCCCTGCTGGCCGCCAAGGGCAAGGGCACCCCTGCCTTGTTCCTCAACGCCCGCGGCGGCAGGATCAGCCGGCAAAGCGCCTGGACCATTTTGAAGGCGGCCGCGGACAAGGCCAACATCACCAAAGACGTTTCGCCGCACACCCTGCGGCACTCCTTCGCCACCCACCTGCTTGAGGGTGGCGCCGATGTCCGGGTGGTCCAGGAACTGCTGGGGCACGCCTCGGTGACCACCACGCAGGTCTACACGCAGGTGACGGCCGATACGCTGCGGGAGATCTACGCCGCAGCGCATCCGCGCGCCCTGGGTTAAATCCGCGCCGCGGCACGCCTGCGGCCGGGCACCGACGGCCCCGGGGGCTGGCGCTAGGGTGGATTCATGAACTCGACAGCTGTCACTCTGTGCTTCCTGCTACGCGACGGAGCTGCCGGCACGCAGGTCCTCCTCGGTACGAAGAAGACCGGGTTCGGTGTCGGAAAGATCGTGGGGCTCGGCGGGCACGTGGAACCGGGGGAGTCCGACGCCGAGGCTGCCTGCCGCGAAGTCTTTGAGGAAGCCGGAATCGTGGTCATAGAGGACGACCTCCGCGTTGCCGGGCTGATCGAATTCGTCTTTCCCGCACGGCCGGAATGGAACATGTCCACCAGCCTTTTCACCACGCGCCGCTGGAGTGGCGAACCCGTCGAAAGCCAGGAAATGATCCCGGAATGGTTCCAGGTCGCGTCCCTGCCGTTGGCGCGCATGTGGCAGGATGCCGAGCACTGGCTGCCGCTGGCATTGGGGGAAGGCACTGTGGAAGCCGTCATCACCCTGAACGACGACAACGAGACCGTGGCCTCCGCGGAATATTCTTTGCGGGGCGTGTAACCCCGGGCCGGCGGCCGGAAACAATACAGTTATCCAGCAGTTTCGGACACAACATACTTGGGGGATGCGTGCTTTCGGAGCGCGAATTGGCATTTATCGCCATTCACAAAGACAGTTACCCACTGGTCTACAAATTTGTGCGGCGGCGGGTTGAATCAGCCGAGCTGGCGGAGGAACTCGCCGCCGATGTTTTCCGGGTGGTGTGGCAGAAATGGGATGACGCACCGCGGACGGATACAGCGTGGCTTCTGACGGTGGCCCGCAACCTGATCGGGAACGCGTACCGTAGCCGGGACCGGCAGCAGGCGCTGCAGGACAAGCTGCGCTCCGCGGCCGTTGTCCGGTTCGGTGACGGCTCGGACAACGTGGCGGTCCAGGACGCCCTGGCCGGTTTGCGGGAGAAGGACCGGGACATTCTCCAGCTCGCCTACTGGGATGAATTGAGTATCGCTGACATCGCGGGCGTTCTGCACTGCAGCGAGTCCGCCGCCAAGGTCCGGCTGCACCGGGCCCGGGCCGCTTTTCGCAAGCAAATGCCGGTCAGTGCTGACACGATGACACAGAAGATGGGTGCCTGAGATGGATCCGATCAAGAACATGATTTCCGCGACGGACCCCGTGCACAACGATCCGTCCGTGCCCGACGGCGAGGCAGCACTGCGCCGGATGCTCGCCGAATCCGGCGAGTTTAGCGATCGCCTGCCGCGCAATGTCGTCTCCCTGGCGGACCGGAAGCACCGGCGGGCCAGGCTGGCCGGTGTGCTGACCCTGGCAGCGGCGGCCGTCACCGCCGGCGTCCTGGTCGCCACCAACCTGGGTTCCCTCACCACGGCCCCGGAGCCGGCGGGCACCGTGGCCGGCCTCGGGACAGCTACCAGCACTGCGACGCCAGCGCCAACTCCGACTCCGTCGGCCACGGCCACCCCCACAGCGACGCCTTCAGCGTCCGCAACGTCGACGCCGAAGGCGGCTGTTGGCAATGGGGAATGCACCAAGGAAAATCTCACCAGCAACTGGAGGATGTTTCCGAAAGTGCTGCCTGTTATTGAGCTCGTCGGCTGTTCGGAGGGACGAATGGGAATGATTGCCGCCGCGGCAAATGACGCCCCCGAAGCATCTCCCGGTGATAGGTTCTGGATCGCGAAGTTGGTCAATGGCACTTACGTTTTCGACGACACGGACCCTTCGTCCAGCATTTCCAGCTGGCGCGAAGCGAACCTCAACAACGACGGACTGACTGCGGAACAGGCCATGGACAAAGAATTCGTGGACAAGGGCATCCCCGTTGGACTTCGCAGAGCGCTCGTCGGAGCACCTGAACCGGGAAGCCTGGCCGCCCGGGGGATCAAGACGTACAACTACGGGGTCCCGGGCTACAGTTTGGCCTTCAACTATCCGGCGGCGTGGCGCCTGGCCGATTCATCCGAGAGTCTCGCCCTGTCAAACGGTCCGGGGACTTCCCTCAAAGACGCCACCGGAAAGGTCGTGGCACAACTGGCCGTCGGCGACACCGATGACTGGAGGACCGGCCACTGTCTCAACAACGCCCCCTACAAGGTCCTGGACGGCCAGCCCATGCCGGGATTGCCGTTCGATGCCGCAGCGCCGGCAGAAGGGACGCCTCGGTTCGTCTTCGTCGCCATGACGTCAGCGGCAAATGACGGCGGACCCGTCCAAGCGGGGATAGGAATCTCCAACCGCATTGCCGGACAAGACGGAATCGGCTGCGTCCTTGATTTCGCCGTGGGGGGACCTGGCGCATTGAAGGCATACAGCTTCACGGATCGTCGTCCGCTTGGCGGACCCACTTGGGGCCTCTATAACTTCCAGACGATGGATGAGGCCGTGGCTTTCACCAGGACCCAGGCCTACAGGGACCTCAAGGCGGTCATCACCTCGCTCATCGTCACGAAGACCAACTAGAACTATCAACCAGGACAACTTCACGGACGATCAGCGGGGGCCTTCCGTTTGACAAGCAATGCGCCAGCCGGCCGGTAGCCTGCGGGCAACCACGCGCACACACAACTCGAAGCACCAACAGCACAATGGGGAACGACATGGATTCAACCAAGAAAAACATCACAGGAGAGGCTGCCTTCAGCCGCGAGGGAACGGCGCCGCATTCAACCGCGAAGACTTCCAGCCGCGAACTCGGGCCTTGGAAGGCTGCCGTGGCGGCTCTAGCCACGGCCCTGTTGCTCGGCACCACAGCCTGCGGTGCGTCCAGTGCGGGATCACCGGCTGCCGGCCAGGGCACCACTGCGACGGCCTCTGCTACCCCCACCGCTACGGCGTCTGCGACGGCGAGTCAGGCGCCGTCGTCGTCGGCCGCCGCTACATCCACGGCGCCGGCGCCGGAGCCCGACAAATGGCAGACCTACATGAGCACCGACGGGAAAGTCAGCTTCGACTATCCTGCGGGATGGACTTTAGCAACGCCGGCAGGCCTTGGCGCGGCGCCGAACATCGACGTCGACGTGTCGGACGCCGCGGGCATGGTGGTGGCGTCACTCCACTACGGACCGTCCGGCGCCGGGCCCGGCGGCTGCCGCCAGAACCCGGTTCCCTACAGTGTCCTGGACTCGGTGGAGCTGGCGTTGCCGTACAACACTGCCGCGGCTGACACCATCACGCCCCGCTTTGCCTTCCGCGCCCTCCAGGAACCGGGCCGCGTCACCGCTTCGTACGGCATCGCGGGCAGAGTAGCGGGCAAGGACGGAAAGTCCTGCATGTTCTACAACGTGGTCAGTGGTCCGGCAGAGTCGCCTTTCTATTACTTTGCCGACGCCGTCCAGGTCAACAGCGGTGGTTCCGAGCAGACCGGAAACCGTAAGGGCGCCAAGACGTTCCCCTCGCTGGAAGAGGCGAAGGCCTACATGCAGACCTCGGAGTACGTGAACGCGAAGCGGATGATCACCTCGCTGAAAATCAAGGCTGCCTAGCACAACGCGGCGGGCACAAGACTGCAGGCAGAAAAACGCGGGCAGACAACGCGGACCGGCCACCTTTGGGGGGTGACCGGTCCGTGTTTTCTGCCCGCGTTTTTTCTGCAGGAGTCCCTGCTACGCCAGGTGTCGCTCCTCGACGCCGTTGTACTCGCTCAACGGACGGATCAGGGAGTTCGCATCCAGCTGCTCCATGATGTGCGCCGTCCAGCCGGTGATGCGGCTGGCGACGAACAGGGGAGTGAAGGTGGCGGTGTCGAAGCCCATGAGGTGGTACGTGGGGCCGGTCGGATAGTCGAGGTTCGGCTTGATCCCCTTCGCCTCGTCCATCGCGGTCTCGAGCCCGTTGTAGAGGCCCAGCAGCTCGGGCCGGCCATAATGGGCGATCATCTTGTCCAGCGCGGACTTCATGGTGGGCACGCGGGAGTCGCCGTGCTTGTAGACGCGGTGGCCGAAGCCCATGACCTTCTTCTTGTGGGCCAGGGCGTTTTCCATCCAGGCTTTGGCCCGGACGTGAGCGTCCTCCAGTGATTCCTCGGGCCTGATGCCGATCTCGTCAAAGGTGTGCATGACGGCCTCGTTGGCGCCGCCGTGCAGCGCGCCCTTGAGGGCGCCGATGGCCCCGGTCACGGCCGAGTGCAGGTCCGAGAGCGTGGAGGTGATCACGCGGGCAGTGAAGGTGGAGGCATTGAAGGAGTGCTCGGCGTACAAAATCATTGAGACGTTGAAAGCGTCGACTACCTCGGGGACGGCCTCCTCGCCGAAGGTCATCCAGAGGAAGTTGGCGTCGTAGCCCAGATCCTCGCGGGGCTCCACGAGGTCCTGGCCGTGACGGCGGCGCTGGTCGTAGGCCACGACGGCGGGCATCGCGGCGAACAGGTCAACGGCCTTGGCCAGGTTGGCCTCGCGCGAGGAATCCTCCGCCAAGGGGTGCCGGGCGCCGATGACCGACGTGGCGGTCCGGCATACATCCATGGGGTGCGCGGTGGTGGGCAGCGCGTCGATCACCTGTTTGACAACCGGATCCAGGGCGCGGCCGGCACGTTCCCTGGCAGTGAACTCCGCCAACTGGTCCGTGGTGGGCAGCTCGCCGTTCCACAAAAGGTAGGCGACCTCCTCGAAGCTGCACTTGGCGGCCAGCTCCTGCACGGGGTAGCCGCGGTACAGCAGCGAGTTGGTGTCCGGGTTGACCTTGGAGACCGCGGTGTAGTCAACCACGACGCCGGCGAGGCCCTTTTTGATGTCCTGTTCAGCCATGCTGAAACTCCTTTGTTCCTAACGCTTGTATACCGGCATATGCCGGAGGTTCTATGCGGGGCTTACTTACCGGGGATCTGGAAATTGAAAACTCCGGTATCGAAACGGTTATAAGCCTCGTAATCAACGAGATCGTACAAACGCGCACGGGTCAGCATGCTTCCAACCTGTGCCTCCTGGGTTCCGTCGGCCTTAATCGATTCCAGAGTACGCTCCGCAGCGCCCATGGCACTACGGAGCAGCGTGACCGGATAAATCACCATATTGACCCCGACGCCGGCCAGCTCCTCCGCGGTGAACAGGGCACTCTGCCCGAATTCGGTCATGTTGGCAAGGATCGGGACGTCGACGGCGTCGCGGATGGCCTGGAACTCGCTCAGGTCCTTCATCGCCTCGGGGAAAATCGCGTCCGCACCGGCCTCGACCAGGGCCCGGGCGCGCTCCTGCGTGGCCTGCAGGCCGTCTGTGGCGCGGATGTCGGTCCGGGCCATGATCAGGAAGTTCGGGTCACGCCGGGCGTCGGCCGCAGCCCGGATCCGCTTGGTGGCGGTGTCCAGGTCCACAACGTTCTTGCCGTCGAGGTGGCCGCAGCGCTTGGGGTTGAACTGGTCCTCGATGTGGCAGCCGGCCAGGCCGGCGTTCTCGAGCTCCTGGACCGAGCGGGCCACGTTCATGGGCTCGCCAAAACCGGTGTCAGCGTCGACGATTGCCGGCAGGTCCGTCATCCGGGCGATCTGCCCGGCGCGGGTGGCGACCTCGGTGAGGGTGGTCAGCCCGATGTCCGGCAGGCCGAGGTCGTTGGCGAGGACGGCACCGGAAATGTACACCCCGGCGAAGCCCTTCTCCTCGATCAGCCGCGCCGAGAGCGGGTTGAACGCGCCGGGGAACTGGGCGATGGTGCCGGAGGCGAGGAGTTCGCGGAACCGGATCCGCTTCTGCTCCGGCGTGACCTTCGAATACAACATTAGAAGAGTCCCTTCGGGGCGGCGGCGAGGTCGATCACGCCGTCGGCCGCCCGGATGTTCAGCTGGTCCAGCTCGCCGGCGGCGAGCTCGGGGAGCCGGGCAGCAGCGGCGAGGAAGCGCTCGATCTCCTCGTCGGCCACAAGGCCGGCGGCGAGGGTGCGGAACTTGTTGACGTACTGCTCCCGTGCGAACGGGCGGGCGCCCAGCGGGTGGGCATCGGCGACCGCGATGTCATCGGTGATGACGGTACCGTCCTTGAGCGTGATCTCCACGGTGCCGCCGAAGGCCTTCTCGGCGATGTCCAGGGAGTGGTAGCGCCGGGTCCATTCCGGGTCCTCGACCGTAGTGACCTTGTGCCAGAGTTCCACGGTGTCGGGGCGGGCGGCGCGTTCCGGGGCGTAGGAGTCCACGTGGTGCCAGGTGCCGTCCTGCAGGGCGACGGTGAAGATGTACGGGATCGAGTGGTCCAGCGTCTCGCGGCTGGCCGTGGGATCGTACTTCTGCGGGTCGTTGGCGCCGGAGCCGATCACGTAGTGGGTGTGGTGGCTGGTCTTGATCAGCACGGATTCGACGTTGGCAGGGTCCGTGACTTCGGGGTGTTCGCCGTTGAGCTTGCGGGCGAGGTCGATCCACGCCTGGGCCTGGTATTCGGCGGAGTGTTCCTTGGTGTAGGTGTCCATAATGGCCCGCTTGGCCTCGCCAGCTTCGGGCAGCGGCACGGTGTAGGAAGCGTCCGGGCCGTCCAGCATCCAGGCGATCACGCCGTCTTCGCCTTCGTAGATCGGCACCGGGGAGGTCTGGCCGCGCATCGCGCGGTCAGCGGATTCGACGGCCATCTTGCCGGCGAACGCGGGGGCGTGGGCTTTCCAGGTGGAGATTTCGCCCTTGCGGGACTGCCGCGTGGCGGTGGTTGTGTGCAGGCCCTGGCCGACGGACTGGAAGATGGTCTCGACGTCGAGTCCCAGCAGGGTGCCGATGCCGGCCGCGGCGGAGGGGCCGAGGTGCGCCACGTGGTCGATCTTGTGCTTGTGCAGGCAGATGGCCTTGACCAGGTTGACCTGGATCTCGTAGCCGGTGGCGATGCCGCGGATCAGGTCCTGGCCGCTGGAACCGACGTGCTGCGCGACGGCCAGGATCGGGGGGATGTTGTCGCCCGGGTGCGAGTAGTCCGCGGCCAGGAAAGTGTCGTGGTAGTCGAGTTCGCGGACCGCGACGCCGTTGGCCCAGGCAGCCCATTCGGGGGAGACGCGTTCCTCGATGCCGAAGACCTTCGAGCCCTTGCCGCCGGTGCTGGGGCCGTGAGTGAGGGCCTGGGCCCGGGCAGCGACGATCGGGGCACGGTTCAGCGACGCGATCGCCACCGAGGCGTTGTCGATGATCCGGTTGATCACCATGTCGGTGACCTCATCGGTGACATCCACGGGATCCGCGGCGACCTTGGCGATCTTGTAGGCGAGCTGGTCCTCGCGGCCCAGGTTTTCCTCGCTCTTGTAAACGCGGACGTGGTGTTCCTTAACCATGGTGCTCCTTTTGCTGAGGTGTATGAGTGGCTTTGACGTGTGAGAGGCTGCGGTGCAGGTGAAGCGTAGTGGCGGCCTCGGCCAGCCGCGGGTTGCCTGCGGCGATCGCCTCGGCGATGGCGGCGTGCTCTGCGGCGGCGGCGGTGAGCCGTGCGGCGTCGTCGGCGGCCAGGCGCCGGACGCGCACGAGGTGGACGCGCAGGCTGCGCATGGCCTGGACGAGGTAGGCGTTGGAGATTGCGGCGTCAATGGCCGCGTCGAGCCGCCCGACCAGCCCGTAGTAGTCGTGCAGAGCCGGATCCTGACCGCCGATCAGTTCCGGTGCCTGGAGCAGTTCGCGCCGGAGCTGTTCGAAGGTTGCGGGGTCTCCGCGCTCGGCGGCCAGGGCTGCTGCCCTGCCTTCGAGGGTTTCGCGCAGTTCGAACAGTTCGTCGATGTCGTCCAGGGAAATGTCGGTCACGACGACGCCGCGGCCGCCCGCCGTCGTCGTCAGGCCCTCGGCCGTGAGCCGGCTCAGGGCCTCCCGCAGCGGGGTGCGGGAGATGCCGAGGCGCTCCGACTGCTCCACTTCCGCGAGCACGGTTCCGGGCAGGAGGCGCCATTCGATGATGTCGTCGCGCAGGGCCGCGTAGGCCTTGTCGCTGGCGCGCATCCTGCCTCCTTCGGTGGTGGCTCCGTAACGGTGGAACATCAACAGTGTATACACGCGGGGTCGCTTTGCCCAGCAATTGCGGTCCGTGGGGTGGAAATTGATGAGCTGTGTATACAGAAGCCCTTGTAACGCCGGTCCGCCCCGGTTTACCATGGGCTACATCACAACGTCGTGGACAGGATGTAAGTCATGGTCACCAAGAGCTACCAGGCCGCCTACGAGCGGAGCCTGGATCACCCCGCGGAGTTCTGGCTGGAGGCCGCGGACGGGATCTCCTGGCAGACGCCACCGCGGCAGGCCCTCGATCCGGGCCGGGCACCGCTCTACGACTGGTTTCCGGACGGTGTCCTGAACACTTCCTACAACGCCCTCGACCGGCACGTTGCCCAGGGCCGGGGTGCGCAGGACGCCCTGGTCTACGATTCCGCGATGTTGGGTATCCAGCAGAGCTACACGTATGCGGAACTGACGGACCTCGTGGCCCGGTTCGCCGGTGTCCTGCGCCGCAGCGGCGTCGGCAAGGGCGACCGCGTGGTGATCTACATGCCGATGATCCCCGAGGCCGTGATCGCGATGCTGGCCACCGCACGGCTCGGCGCCGTGCACTCGGTGGTCTTCGGCGGCTTCGCCCCCAAGGAACTTGCCGCCCGCATCCGCGACGCTGCCCCTGCGGCGGTGGTGACGGCGTCCGGCGGCATCGAGCCATCGCGCCGGATCGAATACCTTCCCGCCGTCGCCGAGGCCCTCGGCATCGCCGGCGCCCCGGACATCCCGGTGCTGGTCAAAGCCAGGGAAGGCTTCGCGTCCACCATGGCCTCCATGGCGGCCGAACAGCCCGGGTGGCTCGATTGGGACGCCGAGATGGCCACCGCCGAGCCTGCCGCGCCGGTGGATGTCACGGCCACGGATCCGCTGTACATCCTCTACACCTCGGGCACCACCGGGGCGCCGAAGGGCGTGGTGCGGGACAACGGCGGCCATGCCGTGGCCCTGAAGTGGACCATGGAAAACATCTACGACGTCGGCCCCGGGGACGTCATGTGGACCGCCTCGGACGTCGGCTGGGTGGTGGGCCACTCCTACATTGTGTACGGGCCGCTGCTGGCCGGCGCCACCACGGTGCTGTACGAAGGTAAGCCGGTGGGGACACCGGACGCCGGCGCGTTCTGGCGGGTCATCGAGGACCATAAGGTCAACGTGCTGTTCACCGCGCCCACCGCGCTGCGCGCCATCCGAAAAGCCGACCCTGAGGGCCAGCTCCTGGACAAGTACGACATTTCCAGCCTGCGGACCCTGTTCGCGGCCGGCGAGCGGCTGGACACAGACACCTTCCACTGGGCCTCCAGGGTCCTCGGCGTTCCGGTGGTCGACCACTGGTGGCAGACGGAGACGGGCTGGGCCATCTGCGCCAACCCCCGCGGCCTCGACGGTCTGCCGATTAAGGCCGGTTCACCGAGCGTCCCGATGCCCGGCTTCCGGCTCAACATCGTCGACGGCGGGGGCGGGGACGTCGAGGCCGGCACGGAAGGGAACATCGTCCTGGGCCTTCCGCTGCCCCCGGGCACCCTGACCACGCTGTGGCGCAACGACGAACGCTACATTTCCTCCTACCTGCAGGCGTTCGAAGGCTACTACGCCACCGGCGACTCCGGCTACCGGGACGAGGACGGCTATGTCTTTGTCATGGGCCGAACCGATGACATCATCAACGTCGCCGGACACCGGCTCTCCACCGGCGCCATGGAACAGGTGATCGGCCAGCACCCGGCGGTCGCCGAATGCGCGGTGATCGGCCTCGCCGACCCGCTCAAGGGCCAGCGTCCCAGCGGCTACGTGGTCCTCAAATCCGGTGTGGACATTCCCGAGGACCTTCTGGCCAAGGACCTGATTGCCCTGGTCCGGCGCGACATCGGGGCCGTGGCGGACTTCAAGCACGTCACCGTGGTCGACGCCCTGCCCAAGACCCGTTCCGGAAAGATCCTGCGCAAGACCATGCGCCAGATCGCCGACGGCGAGACCTACGTGGTGCCGTCCACGATCGAGGATGCCGGCGTGATCGACCGGCTGCTCGTAACCCTGCGCCCCGGCCCGCCGTCGAGATGACACTTGGCGGCAGTGTTTCCGGGAATCATTGCCGCCAAGTGCCATGTCGATGACAGGAACCGCGGGGGAGCGGTGAAGCTTAGGGCCGCGGCCGTAACCAGCGGTATTCGTTCTCCGGCCGGCCGGGGGCGCCGTAGCGTGCGGCGCGGGAGACCGTTCCGGCATCGGCGAGGTACTCGAGGTAGCGCCGGGCGGTGACCCGGGACATGCCGAGCGCCTCCATGACTTCGCTGGCCGAGACCGCCCCGTCCTGCTCTTTGATGTAGTCCTGGACGGATTCCAGCGTGGATACGGCCAGGCCCTTGGGCAGCGACACTTCGGACGGGGCACGCAGGCTGGCGAAGGCCTGGTCCACATCGCTTTGGGACGCCCGGGCCCCCGCGACTCCGGTCACAGGGGAGGCCAGCTGCTCGCGGAATTGCCGGTAACTGGCGAGTTTGTCCGCAAACGTTGCGTAGGTGAACGGCTTGATCAGGTATTGGACCACGCCGGTGGCCACAGCACTGCGGACGATATTCAGTTCCCGCACGGCGGTGATGGCGATGATGTCCGCGAAGAGCCCGGCCGCCCGCATCCGGCGTGCGATGTCCAGCCCGTGCAGGTCCGGGAGGTTCATGTCCAGCAGTACCAGCTCCACCGGATTGCCCGCCGCCGCGAAATCCGTGAGCAGGCGCAGCGCGGACTGCCCGTCCGGCGCGGAGCCGGCCAGGGTGAAACCGTCCAGCCGTTCAATGTAGGCGGCGTGCGCCGCGGCGGCGATGGGCTCGTCTTCGACGACGAGCACCCTGATCTCGCTCATGGCTGTCCCTCTGTTGTGACCGGCAGCGTTGTGACCGGCAGCGTGACGCGGAAGAGCGCCCCGGCCGGGCTGGTGATTGTCATGGTACCGCCCAGCCGCTGCACTGCCTGGCGGACCAGGGCCAGCCCGAGGCCACGTCCGAAAGGTCCCGGTGTCTTGGTGCTGAAGCCGTGACGGAAGATGTCGTCCACGGCCGAGGGGTCGATTCCCGGGCCGCTGTCTTCCACGGTGATCTCCAGCGCGGACCCGGTGGACTCGACGGTCAGCTCCACGAGCCTGGGCGCCGGCGCCTCGGCCGCGGCGTCGATGGCGTTGTCCAGCAGGTTTCCAAGGATGGCTACGAGATCCTGCACGGCCAGTCCGGTCACCGACGTGGAGCCGCCTGCGTTCAGGATCAGTTCGACGCCGCGCTCGTGCGCTTCGGCGGCCTTGCCCATGATCAGGGCGCCGAGCACCGGTTCCTCGATGGAGCTGACAATGTCATCCGTCAGACTCTGGCTGAGTTCCAGATCCTTCGTGGCGAAGTCCAGCGCCTCGGGGGTACGCCCCAGTTCCATGAGCGAGACGATCGTGTGGAGCCGGTTGGCATGTTCATGCGTCTGTGCCCGCAGGGCGTCGGAGAGCGTGTGCATGGTTTCGAGTTCGCTGCCCAGGGATTCGATTTCGGTGCGGTCCCGGATGGTGGCCACAGTGCCGTAAACATGGGCGCCGGAAGCCGCTCCCCGCTGGCGGGCTCCGGCCGATGCGGGTCCGACCGCCGGGCCTTGGTTGACCACCAGGATCCGTGAGCCGGTCAGGTGGATCTCGTCGTGCGCGGTACGCCCGGATTCGAAGAGTTCCTTAAGGCTGGGTGCCAGCGGCAACTCCGCGAGGGAGGGCGCCTCCGGGCGCCTGCCGTCTGGCGCGCCGGGGGCATGCGTGCCGGCAGCGGCGTCGGAGGCCTGCTTCTTCAGCCCCAGCAGTTCGGCGGCCTGATCGTTGTACATCACCACTTTGCCCTTGGGGTCGATGAGGATCACGCCCTCACGCACCGAGTGAAGCACCGATTCGTAGTACGCGAAGAGCTGGCCCAGTTGCTCCGGGCCCCAGCCGCGGGTCACCCGGCGCAGGTAGCGCCCGAGCAGCCAGGACGCCACGGAACCGCCTACCAGCAGCGCCAGAGCGATGGCCAGCAGCGCCGGCAGCCTGCCGGAGACTGCCACGTCCACGGTCCGGACGGTCACGCCAGCGGCCACGAGTGCCCGGACCTTGCCGTCCGCATCCTTGACAGGGGCGATGGTGCGCACCGAGGGGCCGAGGGTGCCGGCCGTGACCTCCGTGAACACCTGGCCATTGAGGGCCGCATCGATCGAACCGATATACGGCTTGCCCAGTTCCTCATCGCGCGGATGGGTCCACCGCGTGCGGTCCGGGGCCATGATCGTGACGAAATCGGCGTCGGCATCCTTCATGATTTTGAGGGCATACGGCTGGAGCAGGGCCGTGGGGTCGGTGGCGCCCGCCGCCTCGAGGACGAAGGGGGCGTCGGCCACCGTCGTGGCTATGCCGGCCATCCGGCGGCCGGCCTCGTCGTAGGCGTGGTCGCGCGCGTCGACGAACGTGGCCGTGCCGACGATGGCCGTCAGGGCCACCACGAACAGCAGTTGGGCCACAAACAGCCTGCGGGCGATGCTCCAGCGCTGGATCATCAACACCTTCCATGACCAATATGAACGCAAGGGTGATGCGCGTCACCTTGTCATCAATGATGGGGGTACACGCAAGAACGGACGCGAGCGGACCCTAGCGGGAAGCTCACGAAAGTCCAGCCTATCCAAGGAGAACACCATGGCCTCTCAACGAGGAGAGTCAGCAGCACCGGCCGCAGCCCCGGCCAAGAAGCGCAAGGGACTGGACAAGTCCCACTACCTCTACATTGCAGTCATCGTCGCCGTGATTGCAGGTGCCGTTATCGGTCTGCTGTTCCCCGAGGTCGGCAAATCCCTCAAACCGCTGGGCGACGGCTTCATCAAACTCATCAAGATGATGATCGCTCCGGTGATCTTCTGCACGATCGTGCTGGGCATCGGCTCGATCGCCAAGGCCGCCACAGTAGGCAAGGTCGGCGGCCTGGCGCTTGCCTACTTCGTCGTCATGTCCACCTTCGCCTTGGCGATCGGCCTCGTGGTGGGCAACCTGATCCACCCGGGCGAGGGCCTCAAGCTCGCCCCCTATGATCCGAACAAGAAGGCGGCGGTCGACAGCACCGTTGACTTCCTGCTCGGCATCATCCCGGGCGACATTCCTGTGTTGCCGACTCTCCTCGCCGCGATCCTGGTCGGCTTCGCGCTGCAAAAGATGGGCCCTCAGGGAGCACCGATCCTCAAGGCGGTCGGTTATGGACAGGCCCTCGTGTTCCGCATCCTGATCATGATCATGTGGCTGGCCCCGGTCGGAGCCTTCGGTGCGATCGCCGCAGTTGTCGGTGCCACCGGCTTCCAGGCCATCATCAGCATGGCGACCCTGATGGGCGCCTTCTATGTCACCTGTGCCCTGTTCATCGTCGTGATCCTCGGTGGCCTGCTCAAGGTGGTCGCAGGCGTCAGCATCTTCAAGCTCATGAGGTACCTCGGCCGCGAATACCTGCTGATCTTCTCGACGTCCTCCTCCGAAGCGGCGCTGCCCCGCCTGATCGCGAAGATGGAACACCTCGGTGTGTCCAAGCCGGTCGTGGGCGTCACCGTCCCCACCGGCTACTCCTTCAACCTGGACGGCACCGCCATCTACCTGACCATGGCCGCGCTCTTCGTCGCCAACGCCATGGGCACGCCGCTGGATCTTGGTGCCCAGGTTTCCCTGCTGGTCTTCATGATCATCGCTTCCAAGGGTGCCGCCGGCGTCACCGGCGCCGGCCTGGCCACGCTGGCCGCTGGACTCCAGGCGCATGCACCTCAGTTGCTGGGCGGCGTGGGCATGATCGTAGGCATCGACCGGTTCATGTCCGAGGCCCGCGCCTTGACCAACTTCACCGGCAACGCCGTCGCCACGGTGCTGATCGGCACCTGGGTCAAGGAGATCGACGCCGGACGCGTGGACCGTGTCCTCGCCGGTGCCGAGCCGTTCGACGAAGTGACCATGCTCGCCGACCACATCGGTGGGCAGGAAACCGTCGAACAACCGACGCAGCCGGTCCTGGCACACGCCTGAACCCCAGGCCGGACACCGGCCTGAACCGCGGCCTGAACCCCGGCCGCGGCCGGACCGGACATCAAACCGCCAGATGACGCCAAAGCGCCCGGCAGCTAAGCTGCCGGGCGCTTTGGCGTTCGGATCAGCGCTCGTCTGCGCCGAATGGGGTCACCACTGTCCGGCGGGGCGTCCCGGCGTCGTCGTAGTTCAGTGTGCTGACACGGACGCCGTACAGCGCCGAGAGCTGCGCGTCGGCGAGTAGCGGCCCGGCAGGACCAGTCACCACCCCCTCGGCGCCCATGAGGACCACCGAGTCTGCGAGGAACAGGGCGTGGTCCGGGTGATGGGTGCTCACCAGCAGCGACATCCCGCTCCGCACGAGTTCCCTCAGGAGCTGGAGGACCCGGACCTGGTTTTTCAGGTCCAGCCCGGTGGACGGCTCATCCAGGACAAGGAGCCGCGAACCTCCCGCGACGGCCCGTGCAATGAGGACCAGCTGCTGCTCGCCGCCGCTCAGGGTCGGGAACAGCCGGTCGGCCAGGGCGGCGATCCCCACCCGGTCCATGGCCTGGAGGGCGGCAGCCCTGTCCCGGGTGCCGGGGGAGCGGAAGACGCCGATGTGGCGGGCACGGCCCATGACCACCATGTCCAGGGCCGGGTAGCCGAACGTGCTGCCACGCGCCTGGGGAACATAGCCGGCCGTCTCGGACCGGCGCACCGCCCCCTCCTGGACGGCCAGCATGCCCGCCGCGCAGCGCACCAGCGTCGTTTTGCCGCTGCCGTTTGGCCCCAGGACCGCCGTCACGGTGCCCGGCGGCACCGAGAAGCTCAGATCCTTGAACACCCAGTTCTGCGGTGAATAGCCAAACCCGGCACCGCGTAGTTCAAGCACCGTCCCAGATCCTCTCCCTGTTCCGGCGCAACAGCACGAAGAAGACCGGCGCCCCGATTAGGGCGGTGAG
The DNA here is from genome assembly GCF_040676555.1 of Arthrobacter sp. LAR12-1-1.1. Taxonomy (NCBI): domain Bacteria; kingdom Bacillati; phylum Actinomycetota; class Actinomycetes; order Micrococcales; family Micrococcaceae; genus Arthrobacter; species Arthrobacter sp. LAR12-1-1.1. The sequence continues at coordinate 27,728 of NZ_JBEGIG010000002.1, forward strand.
GACTCCTAACGGGATTTCACCGGCCGTTGCGGTGCGCGCAATGGTGTCTATGGCGATGAGGTACGCCCCGCCCAGCAGGAATGAGACCGGCAGCAGGACGCGGTGGTCCGGGCCCACCCACATCCGCGCCAGGTGCGGGATGACCAGCCCCACCCAACTGATGACGCCGCTGACGGCCACGGCCCCTGCCACCATGAGGGCCACGGCGGAGAGGACAGCCCAGCGCAGCGGACGCGGCCGGAGGCCCAGGGCCGCGGCGTCGTCGTCGCCGAGCGAGAGCACATTGATCCGCCACCGCAGTGCCAGCAGGACGACGCCGCCGGCAGCAATCGGAATGAAGGCCACCAGTACCTTCGCCCAGGTTGCGGTGGCGACACTGCCAAGCAGCCAGAAGACGATTGCGGGAAGGGTGGTGAACGGGTCCGCCAGATACGTCACCAGGGCCACCAGGGCGGAGAAGAACGAGGCCGTGACGATTCCTCCGAGGACGACCATGAGGATGTGGGTGCCGCCCCGGCCGGACGTGATGAGGAAGACGATGGCCAGTGCCAGCAGCCCGAAGCCGAACGATCCGCCCACGAGGGCCACCGGACCCAGGCCCAGCAGCAGGGCCAGGGCACCACCGAAGGAGGCACCGGATGAAACGCCGATGACCTCCGGACTGACCAGGGGATTACGGAACACGGCCTGCAGCGCCGCACCGCCAAGTGCGAGGCCACCACCCACCAGCAGGGCCAGCAGGACCCTGGGCAGCCTGACCAGCAGCACCACGTTTTCCTCGGCAGCGGGAAGGCTTGAGCCCAAGGGAACTATCCGGGAGGCCAGGATTTCCGCGACATGGGCGAGGGACACGTTGTAGCGGCCGCTGGCGAGGGCAAGCGCCGACACGGCGGCCAGGACGGCCGCTGAGAGCAGGCATGGACCGATGACCTGGCGCAGCCTCGGTCCGCGGCGGCCGCCAAGGTGTCCCGTGGTCAGAGGCTGGGCCTCACGAAGCATCGAACTGCCGGTAGTTGGCCGAGATGCCATTGGCTTCAGTCCACAGGATCTTGTCCGTCTCCGGCGCTGATGGCCGGTAGCGGTACAGGAAATCGAAGTAGTCGCTGGTCTGGTCCCTCAGCGCGGACCGGCTGCCGGAGGGGAAACTGATATCGCTGAGCCAGCGCCACATCAGGGGTGACTCCTGGCCCGGGGGATCCCAACGGTACCCGCCCAGCGGCACCTTGTACACGCGCCGGGAACGCACGGCGGACACGCTTTGCCACACCGGATTGCCGTAGACGTTCGCGGGCATCGCGTCGTCGAAGTTCCCCAGCAGGATGATCTCCGGATCCCATGCCAGGACCTGTTCGACGTCGACCCCCACCATGCCCTTGCCCTGGAGGCCCTGCGGGCCGGTTGCTGGATTGTGGCCGCCGATGAGCTTGATGTAGAAGTCGTTGTAGCTGCCGTTTCCGGCAACCTTGAGCCCGCCGCTGAACCTGTTGAAGTAGATGATGCCCGGGCCGCCGGTGCCGCGGGAGGCGGCCTCGGCCTGGATGGACCTCTGTTGCTCGTCGCTGCGCGCCTTCATCTGCGCGGCCCGCTCCGGGTGCCCCAGCATCGTCGCGAACAGCGCGGTCCAGGTGTCCACATCCTGCTGCGTACCGGTGTTCGTGATGCCCAGGACCTTCATCCCGGCTTGTTCCAGCGGTGCCGTAAGTTGCGCATCGCTCCACTGGACCACGACGTCCGGGTTCAGTGCCCGGATGCTTTCGAGATTGGGCGTGAAATCGGTAGTGGCGATGTCGTGCGGAATATTCAGGGCCTCCGGGTACATGGTGCCCATGGCGCCGTCACGCATGGCAACCCAGGAGGCGTTATGCATACCGGCGAGATGGCTTGCGCCCTGGTCGACGGCGGCGAGCAGGGAGGCGGCCGGCATGGGAATGGTCACCACCCGGGTGACCGGGCGGTCGAAACTCAGCACGGTCCCGCGCTGGTCCGTGACCTGGATCCCGGCCGAACCGGCGGCGGAACCCGGTGGCGAGGTACCTGCCGGTGGCATTGACAGTGGTGTTGGCTGCGGCGGCGTGCTTCCCGGGGCGCAGGAAGCGAGGAACAGCGCCCCTCCGCCGTAGAGGGCCGCTGCCAGTACTGATCGTCGGTTGGCTTCGGGGATGTTCATCGGCCTACCTCCCGGGAAGGACCGCACACGAGCGGCCATTCGCTCCGCGCCAGCCATGGCAGTGTTTCCAGCCACGACAGTGTTCCAGGCACGGCATTCCCTCACAGCATCTGCCGAATGCGCAGGGGTGTCAATGCCGGCAACGCGGACATTGTTTGCCGATGGGCGGCGGTGCTAGCCTCGCACATATCCCCTGTGAAACGAGGCCACGGGATGCAAGTCAATGGCGCTCAACTCTTTGTCCGGTACGCATATCCGCCGAATTCGCGGGGCAGCTGCGGGCCGCCGGACAGCGATGCGCTGCTGCACTATGGCCAGTCGGGGGTGACGGACGCGGGCCTGCGGGAACTGGCCAAGGGGTTCGCCGGCGCCTGGCCGTATCTGGAGCTCATCGCCGGTGCCACGGGCAACCCGGACCCGCTTGACTACCCGGTAGTGGAGGCCTACTGGGTGGGAAACACGCTGCTGGACTCCGTGGGTGTGCGCAGCATCGGCAATTCCATGGAGGACAGGTTCCGAGCACGGACCGGCCATCAGTTTCCGCATCTCATGGAAGGGGTCCTGGCCGGCGGCGTACCGCACCACAGCTTCCATGTGCTGGAAATCTATCCGTGGCTTGGACTGTTGCGCGATGATCGGCGCTCATCCACGGCCCTGAACGTCCTTGACCAATGCCGCATCCGGTGGGGCGAAGTGGTGGCCGTCGAAGGGGACAGCGCCCTGGTGCGCTCCCGGCCCCTGGTCTGGGACGGGATGGCGCTCTCGCTCGGCGAACCGGTGATCGAGACGGCCAAGTACGCCGTGGCCGGGTCCGGCTTCATCGCTGACCTCACGGCAGGCGACATGGTGTCCCTTCACTGGGACTGGGTGTGCGACCGGCTGGGGCCGGCGCAGCTCCACCGGCTCCAGCACTACTTTGCGCGCCACCTCAAGATCGCCAACTCCGGCGTGGAGCATCGCGGCGCCGCGATTGCACTCGAACAGTGAATACAGAACAGTAAGGGGGGAGCGCAGGCTACGGGACGTTGTCGGTGGGGTCCGGGCCCCGTCCCATGAGCTCCAGTCCCGTCATGGCACGGTCGGCGCCAGCCTGGTCCACGCGCTCCAGGGCGAAGCCCATGTGGATCAGGACCCACGTACCGCTCTCCAACGGGCCGTCGTCGAGGAGCCCAATGTTGATCTTTCGCTGCACGCCTGCCACATCCACGAGGGCCAGTTGCCCGTTGTAGCCGTCGATCACTTCGATGATCCGGCCCGGTATTCCCAAGCACATCCGCGCTTCCTCCTCAGCCTGCTTCATCCGAACCGGCGCTCGCGGTCGCTGCGTCCGCGGACGTTATGTGGGCCGTGACCAGTGTGCGCACTGCCTCCACGGCTGCCGGGACGGCGCGGGACACGTCCTCGGTCAGCTCCATGCCGTCGTCTGTTCGCCCCGCGATGCAACCCACCAGGTAGGTCTCCGGCAGCGATCCGCCCAGGATGCGGAGGCGGCGCAGGACAGCCAGCGGGTCCATGCCATGCGGATCGAACTCCGGGTTGACCGGCAGGCCGGCCGGCGTGAGCGGTCCGCCGGGTTCCAGATCCTCCGCCCGGATCTTGAGGATCCGGAGGGTCCCGGCGCTTGTGCTTCCGTCCGCCGGGGCCGGAAGCACATCCACGAGCACCAGCGCATCCACCCCGTCCAGGAGATCGTAGGCGAGGTGCAGCCCGCGGACCCCGTAGTCCCTCACCTGAACGTGCTCTGGCACCCAGCCGGGCAGGCTTGACGCCTCCTGCGCCAGGCGGCGGGCGACGGCCGGTCCGAATCCGTCGTCGCGGAGGAACACGTTCCCCACGCCCGCCACGAGAACCCTGCTCACAGCGGGCTCACATGCTGCGCATTCGCATGTAGCGCTTGATGTCCGGAATCGAACGCAGTCCGACGACGGCCACTGCCAGGCCCGCGGCCAGCAGGAGCACGACGGTCATGATGCCCAGACCTTTCATGATGATGGTTCCTTTCCGTTGTCCGGGGGCTGCGCCGCGGCGAGCGGCACGAGTTCCTCGGGGGCGAAATACAGATACCGGCCGTACCATTCCTGCAGTTCGGCCGCCGGGTCGGCTTCGAGGACCACCGCGACGTGCGTTCCGCCGTCGACGTCGAAGTGGACTCCTGTGACACGTCCCGATTTACCGGCGAAGAAGAGGTCCTGCGCATCGGCGCGGCGCAGTGGAACAACCCGCACCCGGCTGCCGCGTGAGACCTGGACGCCGTCGATGAAGACAGTGTCCGATTCCGGATCCACGGCTGCGTCCCGGGCCGGATCCCACCACGGCGTATCGGCGCCGGTGTTCGCGGCGGCGCCGTTGCCCGGGACGGAAAATTCAGGGACGGACAATTCCGAATCTGAATATTCCGGAACGGCGAAGCCGGGGAACTCGTCGTACCCGGACGTCCCGGGTCCGCGGGGCGAACCGGCGTGCGGGTTCCGCAGGATGCCGTGCAACTGCTGGAGCTCCTCTGCTGTCATGTTTTCGCAGCGATCGATGATCGCTGCCGCCCGGGCATCGGTTGACCGGGCTTCCGCCTTTTCCTCATCGGTCAGCGTGAGCACCCGGAGGGTCAGGATTTCATCGATCTCCGTCGCGTCGAACAGTTCCACGGTGCTCTCCGGCGCCACCGCGGGGTGGTCATAGAGGATGATCGGGGACAGGAGCAGGACATCGCGCTGCCCCTCGGGGCCGGCGAGCACGGGCCAGCAGCGGTGCTGGCGGCACGAAGCCGCCGCCGCCGACGCCCACTGCGGCGGATCGATCACCGAGAGGAAGTCGGCGTCGTGGACTGCGAGCAGGACGTGGGCTCCGATGAACGAGAGCTCGATGGCGGACCGCTTGTCGGTGGTTGCTGCCGCCGTGTTTTCGACCGTGACCCTGAGCCGCCACAGCGGACCTGCCGCCGGCACCGGTGTCGCCACTTGCGTCGCCATCAGGCGCAGCTCCCCGCGGAGCGTCCGACGCCGGCGTACGAGCCTGCCGGCGGTGGCGCCGCGGGTGTCCCGTAAGGGCTCGATGTCCTCGGTCGCCGGGACGTTGACCGGCGCGCGCACGCCCGCGGCAAGTTGGCCGAGGCTGTACGGCCCGAGCGTGATCTCCTGATCCGTGGCCTCGTCCCAGCTGAGCCACCGGGACGGGCCGACCAAGAGTTCATCGACGGGTGTGAAGCCGCCGTCATCCGCGCGCTCGGCGGACCTTGTCTGCAGGTGCAGGAAGCGAAGATGGACTTCGACCCGGGCTGCGGGTCCCGGCTCGAGGAGGCAGTCCGCTGCCATGTCCGGCTCTTCACCGGCGCCGGCGGCTGCCGCGCCCGGCGGCCCAAGCACCCCGAACTGCCAGCGGGCCTGGTTCTTGGCGGACGAGGCGCGGTACGGGTACAGGAGGTACCCCTCATAGAGGACAGCGTCGGCGACGGCGCGTGCCAGGCTGAGGCCGGCGTTCACGGTACCGGGTCACCCGCCCCGGCCAACAGGCCCTCGATTGCCGCCTCCCAGGAAGTCAGGCCGTGGACCGCCTTGTACCTGGCCAGGGCCGCCAGGACGTCGCGGTCCAGGCGGATCCATCCCTGGTTGGGGAAGAATGCGTCTATCAGCGAGCGCCAGACGGCCACGGGCAGGGCGTACCGCGCTTCCCGGTCCCAGGGAATCTGCTCGACGCCGAAGCCCGCCGCGCCGCGCGTGAAAACTGTCCCGGAGAAGAGGAACTCCAGCGGAACGGTCCCGTCCCGCAGGGAGTTCAGGTACTTTGCCGCGGCGACCTCGAAATCGAAGGTGCAGGGGAGCGGCAGGTCAACCTCGACGCTGTCCGCAAATCCCTGCACCAGGACGCTGCTGTGCATCCACATGAAGGGCTTGAGGGTGGTGGGCCACCGCCCGCGGTTGCCGAAGAGTTCCAGCAGCCCGGCTTCCTCGTCGGCGTCGTAACCGCGGCGTTGGGCCAGGATCCGCACCTGGCAGCGCAGGGCCATGGCGTGGATGGCGGCGCCGCTTCGCTCCTGGATCCGCAGGCGCGCGGTCAGCTGGGGTGCGGCCGCGTAGGGCTCGGGGGTGATGTCCAGCACGCTGAATTCGAGGTCAACCATGGCGTCCCTCCTGCTCTGCCTGGGCCGGAGCGGGGGCGGGCCTGCTGCGGCTGCTGATCCGGTCGAAGAAGCCGGCGAGCTCCTGGCGGGACTCCTGGCCGCCGTCGAAGCCCTTCCACACCCGCCGCAGGCGGCCCACCAGCTCGTAGCACGTATCGATGGGGACCAGATGGCAGTCCGCCCGGTCCCGCTCGGGGCCGGGGGAGCGGATCAGCAGGGCTTCCGTGTCGGGGGCGAGCATGGCGATTGCCGGGTTGGCGGCTTGGACCGATGCCCAGGCGTTCAGGGGAAGTTCCGACTCCGTGGCGCCCGCCGGGCTCGGGTAGAAAGCAGCGGTCCGGCCCAGCGCCGAGTTGAAGAAGAAAAATGCCAGTCCCACCGGGATTTCCAGCTCGTCCCACTGGGCCTGCCCGAGCTCGAAGGGCTCGAATGAGACGTAGCGGTCAGGGACGGAACGGTAGCGCAGATGGGCCGACGAGTCCGTGAACAGCAGATAGCAGGGCCGGCACGTGCACAGCAGGGAGCGGCTCTCCAGATCCACCACATGCTGGTGGGCCTCCGGAATGGGCTCCGCGCACATCTCGCAGCGCTCGCCGGCAGGCTGGGCCGGGCGGGTGGAAGCTATCCGGCGGAGCACGGAGAGCGCCGACGTTCCCCCGGCTCCTGTACCGCCCGTGGGCTCCCTCCCGGCTCCTGTGCCGCCCGTCGCCGGCCTCCCGGTTCCCGGCGGCGCCGTCATTCCCGGCTCCGTTCCCGTGCCGCGGCGTTCATTTGCGGCACCTCACAGCGGGTCCGCGGTGGTGGGAACGGCCACGGAGGGAACACCGTCGCGGAGCAGCAGTGGTAGAGGATCAAGATGCAGTGCCTTGTCCTCGAGGCAGGCCCCGGCCTTCCGGACGTCGAAGTGGCTGCGGCAGTGCGGGCAGCGCAACAGCCCGCCGCCCACCGGGGCCGCCAGTGCACGCTGCAGCGAGGCGCCCGGCATGGAATGGGTGCAACGGGGGCAGCGGTCCACAAACGCGTAAACGTCCGGGCCGATCCGGCAGGTGAGCACCTCGACGCCCGCCACCAGGAAGCCCGCGACGCTCCCGGACTCGAGTTCAGCGAGGGCCGGGACCGCCTGCCACGTGCCGGAGGCCGGCGTGGCGGCGTCGTGCGCCGTCCAGTCCGGTGCGCCGGCGTCGGACGGGCCGCCGTCGTGGCCGTCCAGCCCGTCCAGCCTGGAGCGCAGGGCACCGACCGGGATCAGGGCAGGTACGGCGGCGGGGGCCGCCTCCTCCACTTCGATGGCGGTCACCTCCGGCGCCGCGGTTTCTATCGCGTCCTCGACGGCGAGTTTGAGAGTGACCGACGACGACGGACAGCCCTGGCAGCTGCCCAGCAGCCTCAGCCGGACGACGCCTTCTTCGCTGATGCCGAGAAGCTCCACATCCCCGCCGTGCGAGCCGAGGTAAGGCCGGACTGAGTCGAGGGCGGCGGCGACCCTCCCGGGCAGGTCCACGGGGTGCAGTCCGTGGATCAGCAGCAGGCCGGACACCAACGGGTCCGACGTGAGAGCGGACACCGTTCCAGAATCGAGCACACCCTGCGCATCCAGCACATGCAGGATTCGTTCCAGCCCGGCACCGTACAGCTCCGTTACCTGCCGGACCAGTTCCTCTGCCCGGTCCCGGGCCACAGGACCGCCGGAACCCAGCGCATCGAGGAGCGAACTGATCCGTTCACCGGCCGAGCCCAACAGATTCTCCCGGTCCATGGCGGGCTACTCACCGGTGAGCGACTGCGTGGGGGAGTGCAGCAGGTCCAGCGTCTGCCCGTCCCCCAGGTACATGTGGACGCCGCACGGCAGGCAGGGGTCGAAGCTCCGGACGGTGCGCATGATGTCGATGCCCTTGAAATGATCGCGGTCGTTCTCCTCGAAGATGGGCTGGCCCTGCACCGCGTCCTCGTACGGACCCGGCGTTCCCTCGGAGTCGCGCGGGCTCGCGTTCCATGGCGTCGGCGGGTAGGGATGATAGTTGGCGATCTTGCCGTCGCGGATCACCATGTGGTGGGAGAGCACGCCGCGGACGGCTTCGGTGAAGCCGCAACTGATGGCTTCGTCCGGCACCTCAAAGGACTCCCAGGTCTTGGTGCGGCCCGCCCGGATCTCCTCGAGTGCCTTTTCGGCGAAGTGCAGTGCAGCGGCGGCCGCGTAGGCCTGGAAATAGGTCCGCGCCCGGTTGCGCTCCAGCGTGTTGCTCCACTGCGGGATCTTCCATTCCAGGGTCACCGGGCCCTTCAGTGCCGTCTTGGGCAGCTCGATCTGGACGCTGCTGCCCGTTGACTTGAGGTAGCCGGTCTCGACGAGTCCAGCAAGGGCGGTGGACCACAGCCGGGCAAGCGGCCCGCCGCCGGTATCCAGCGCCAGATTGTTTTCGCCGTCAGACCACCGTGGCGACATTACCCAGCTGTACTTGTCCTCCAGATCGCGCTTCTGCGGCCGCGGGTTGGTGTGCTGGTTCCAAGGGTGCCGGCGGTCCACCGGGTTGCCCAGCGGATCACGGGTGACGAACATTTCCTGGTCGCCCCAGTCCTCGTAGTACGACGAGCCCAGCATGATGCGGATCCCCAGGTTGATCCGCACCAGGTCCGTGGTCACGAGTTTGCCGTCCACCACCACTCCGGGGGTGACGAACATCTTCCGGCCCCACTCCGTCATGTCCTTGTAGGCGAAATTGCAGAACTCCGGATCCTGGAAGGAACCCCAGCAGCCCAGCAGGGTGCGCCGCAGCCCCACCTGCTCGTAACCGGGAAGTGCCTCATAGAAGAAATCGAACAGGTCGTCGTGCATCGGCACGACCTTCTTCATGAACTCCACGTAGCGCATGAGCCGGGTGATGTAGTCCGTCATCAGTTGGATCGTCGCCACGGTGCCCACGCCGCCCGGGTAAAGCGTGGAGGGATGGACATGCCGGCCCTCCATCAGGCAGAACATTTCCCGGGTCATCCGGCTCACCTGCAGCGCCTCGCGGTAGAACTCCCCGGTGAACGGGTTCAACGAGCGCATGATGTCCGCGATGGTGCGGTAGCCGTGCTCGGCCGCGTGAGGGGCCGGCGTGTTCTCGGCTTTGGCGAGCACCGCCGGGTTGGTTTCGGAGACCATCTTCTCGCAGTAGTCAACGCCGACCAGATTCTCCTGGAAGATGTTGTGGTCGAACATGTACTCGGCAGCCTCGCCCAGGTTGACGATCCATTCGCCGAGGTGCGGAGGCTTCACCCCGTAGGCCATGTTCTGCGCGTAGCAGGAGCATGTGGCGTGGTTGTCGCCACAGATTCCGCAGATCCGGCTCGTGATGAAGTGGGCGTCCCGGGGGTCCTTGCCGCGCATGAAGATGGAGTAGCCGCGGAAAATCGATGACGTGCTGTGGCATTCCACCACTTCGTTGTTCTTGAAGTCGACCTTGGTATAGATGCCGAGGCTGCCGACGATCCTCGTGATCGGGTCCCAGGCCATCTCCACCAGGTTCTCGCCCGCGGAACCGTCCGCCGAAGGCATCGGAATCGTCGAAGTCATTGCATTGCCTCTCTGCTTAGCGTCCCTACCAGGTCCGCTTGGCGCCGGTCAGCAGTTCATTGCCGGGTTTGCGCCAGCGTGGTTCCTGGTCCAGCGTGTGCTTCGTGATGTTCCGCAGTGTCCTGATGGTCTTGCCGTAGGGCATGACCGACGCGGTGGACAGTTTGCCGCCAGGAGGTTCGTCCATGAACGGCATGAATTTGTCCGGGAATCCCGGCATCGTGCAGCCGATGCAGATGCCGCCCACGTTCGGGCAGCCGCCGATTCCGTTCATCCAGCCACGCTTGGGCACGTTGCACTTGACCACAGGTCCCCAGCAGCCGAGTTTGACGATGCACTTCGGGGACCCGTATTCGGTGGCGAAGTCGCCCTGTTCGTAGTACCCGGCGCGGTCGCATCCCTCGTGCACCGTCTGGCCGAACAGCCACGTTGGCCGGAGTGCCTCGTCAAGGGGAATCATGGGTGCCTGCCCGGTGGCCTGATACAGCAGATATGTCATGGTCTCTGACAGGTTGTCCGGCTGGATGGGGCAGCCCGGGACGCACACGATCGGGATTCCGGCCTTGGACCGCCAGTCATATCCGAGATAGTCGGGCACCCCCATGGCCCCGGTGGGGTTCCCGGCCATGGCATGGATGCCGCCGTAGGTCGCGCAGGTTCCCGCCGCGATGATCGCCGTCGCCTTGGGGGCCAGCCGGTCCAACCACTCGCTGGTGGTGATCGGCTGTCCGGTCTCAAGGTTGTTGCCGAAGGCAGCCCAGTAGCCGCCCGCGGCGTGCAGCTTCTCATTCGGGATGGACCCCTCCACCACCAGCACGAACGGCTCCAGCTCGCCGCGGTCCGCCTTGCGGAACCACTCGAGGAAGTCGTCGGCTCCCTGCTGCGGGCCGCATTCGAAGTCGATCAGCGGCCAGTGCATGGCGATTTTGGGGAGTCCGGGAAGCGCCCCGAGGGCTATCTCCTCGACGCTGGGCTGGGTTGCCGCCGTCAGGGCCACGGAGTCACCGTCGCAGCTGAGTCCGGCGTTGATCCACAGGACGTGGATCAAAGTTTCTTCCGCTTTCAATGCAGTAGCTGTAGGCATCGTTGCCTCCTTCGGAGCCCCGCCCTGCGGCTGCGGCTCGAATGTTGCGTCAGCAGGTCAAACGCGTAGTCCACCGGAGCGCGGTGCGCTCCCGACGGCGGCCGTCGCCGCGTGGGGATTCTTCCGGATCCACTCCAGCCAGCCATCCATGCCTTCGCCGGTGGTAGCTGACAGGGTCAGGACGTCGACGCCGGGATTCAGCCGGCGCGCCTGGCCAACGCAGCGCTCGACGTCGAACTCCACGTAGGGGAGCAGGTCTGCTTTGTTGATGATCACCAGGTCGGCAGCCAGGAACATGTGGGGGTACTTCTGCGGTTTATCATCGCCCTCCGTAACTGAGATCACGACGACCCTGGCCGATTCGCCGAGGTCGAACAATGCCGGGCACACCAGGTTGCCCACGTTTTCGATGAAGACTGTGGAGCCGGGTCCAGGGTCCAGTGCGTCCAGGGCCCGCTGCAGCATCCCGGCATCCAGGTGGCAGCCTGCTCCGGTGTTAATTTGGATCACCGGCCGCCCCGTGGACCGGATCCGGTCGGCGTCCAGCGAGGTCTCCTGGTCGCCTTCGACGACACCGATGTCCAGTTCTCCGGCCAGTTCCCGGATGGTCCGCACCAGGAGCGTGGTCTTGCCGGCCCCGGGGGAACTCATGACATTGAAGGCCCGGATGCCGCGTCCTTCCAGCCATCCCCGGTTCCGTGCGGCCAGGAGGTCGTTCTTGGCGAGAAGATTCTCCTCCAGGGAAATGAGCGTCCGTCCGTCAGGCGCGTGGCTGTGCCCGTCAGGCCCGTGACCGTGCTGATGTTCGTGCCCGTGACCGTGGGGATGCGGATGGGGATGCGGATGCTCGTGCAGGGCTGCAGCAGCGTGCACCGTATTCTGCACTGTTCCGTCGTGCACCGTTCCGTCGTGCACCGTTCCGTCGAGGTCGGAAACCCTTGTTCCGGCGTCGTCGCCGCATCCGCACGTCGCACACATACCTATGCAACCTCCACCGACGTGACCAGGAGTTCCCGGCCGCTGACGATTTCGACATCGGCGCTGCCGCACGGACAGAGCAGAAATATGTCCTCGAGGACGAATTCGTCGCGGCAGCTGCGGCACCTGGCCCGGCCCTCGGATTCATCGATAGTGAGGGCTGCCCCGGCCAGCGGCGTGTCAGCTGAAACCACTTCGAAGCAAAAGCGCACTGCGTCCGGCAGGACACCGCTCAAGGGGCCGATTCGCAGGTTGACGCCCGTGACGGGGCGGTCGCCGGTCCGGTTCAGGACCGCCTCCACAAGACTTTGGGTAATCGCAAGTTCGTGCATGAGCTGCTGCCACCTCGTCGTTTCAATGTAGGCCCGCGGGGTACAAACTTCAATATGCCTGCACTAGGCTCGGAGCCGCCCCTCGCCGGCTGTCTTCCTCCCGTAGCCGCTCCCGCCAAAGCTGCCGGCGTGCTCCGGCCGTTATCCGGCCGGGGACTGCAACCTTCGACTTCAACCAGAACGTCAAGGCACAGCGCCCGCGCCGGTGTCAAGGTCCGGCGAATACCGTGTCGGGCGCTGTAACCTTGGGAGGAACGCGCTGGGCTCTGGGAGCCCGGAGGCGGCAATATGAAGCACGACAATCACCGTCATCGAAAGTGTGGATAGATACGTGAGCAGCGAGCAGGGTTCAGCAACTCTGGAAGGCACCGAATTCGACCTGGAAGACGCCGTTATGGGTCCCACCGGGCGGCCCCATCGCGACTTTCCGGAGCCCGCACCGCTGTCTTCCCACGGTCCTGCGCGGGTGATTGCCATGGTGAACCAGAAGGGCGGCGTGGGCAAAACCACGTCCGCGATCAACCTCGCCGCAGCCCTGGCCGAATACGGCCGCCGGGTGCTCCTGGTCGACTTCGATCCGCAGGGTGCCCTGTCCGCCGGCCTGGGCACTAACCCGCACGAGCTCGATCTCACCGTTTACAACGTGCTGATGGACCGCAAAGTGGACATCCGCGACGCCATCCAGAAGACCGGCGTGGAAAACGTGGATCTGCTCCCTGCCAACATCGACCTCTCCGCCGCCGAGGTGCAGCTGGTCAACGAAGTGGCCCGCGAGCAGGTCCTGGACCGTGCGCTGAAAAAGGTCGAAGACGATTACGACGTCGTCCTGATCGATTGCCAGCCCTCACTCGGGCTCCTCACGGTCAACGCGCTGACCGCCGCCCACGGCGTCATCATCCCGCTCATCTGTGAATTCTTCGCCCTGCGCGCCGTCGCGCTGCTCGTGGAAACCATCGACAAGGTCCAGGACCGCCTCAATCCGCGCCTGCAGGTCGACGGCGTGCTCGCCACGATGTACGACGCGCGGACCCTTCACAGCCGGGAAGTGATCGCCCGCCTGGTGGAGGCCTTCGGTGACAAGGTCTTCGAAACCGTCATCAAGCGCTCCATCAAGTTCGCCGACGCCACGGTTGCGGCCGAGCCCATCACAACCTACGCGGGCAACCACGTCGGTGCCGACGCCTACCGCCGCCTGGCCAAAGAGCTGATCTCGCGCGGCGGCGCGCCCTAGCCAGGATCGTGGCAGGCGCCTTCTCTCCGCCAGCGGAGCTTGACATGCCGGCGGAGCTCGACACACGCGCGGATTCCGCGCAGTCCGCAGGCCCGGCCGTCCCCGCAGCACCTGACCTGGCTGCGTCGTCCGGGAAGAAGCCCGGATTCGAAGTGCGGCTCGCCAACTTCACCGGCCCGTTCGACCTCCTTCTCGGCCTGATCTCGAAGCATCAGCTGGACATCACCGAGGTGGCGCTGTCCACGGTCACGGACGAATTCATCAAGTACATTCGAGGCCTGCAGCAGCTGGGGGAGGAATGGGCGCTGGATGAGGCCAGCGAATTCCTGGTGATTGCGGCCACGCTCCTGGACCTCAAAGCGGCCCGGCTGCTGCCCGCAGGCGAGGTCGAGGACGATGAGGACATTGCCCTGCTGGAGGCCCGGGACCTCCTGTTCGCCCGGCTGCTGCAGTACAAGGCCTTCAAGCACGTGGCCGGCATGATCGGCTCCACCCTTGAGCTCGAAGCCCGGCGGTATGCCCGGCAGGTTGCCCTGGAGGGACACTTCGCTGCCCTCCTTCCGGAACTTCTTTGGCGGCACACCCCGGAGCAGTTCGCTTCCCTGGCCGAGGCGGCCCTCAAGCCCAAGGAGGCCGCCCCCACGGAAGTAGGCCTCGCGCACCTGCACGGTACGCCCGTGAGCGTCAAGGAACAGGCCGAGCTGCTGGGGAACCGGTTGCGGCTGGGGACGCCGCTGACGTTCCGGGCGCTGATCGCCGACGCCGAATCCACGCTGGTGGTGGTGGCGCGGTTCCTGGCCCTGCTGGAACTGTTCCGCGACCGCGCGGTGGGCTTTGACCAGCTGCTGCCGCTGGGCGAGCTGACCGTGCACTGGACGGCCGATGCCGACGGGTGGAGCAGCGAAAACCTGAGTGAAGAATACGAGGACCAGCCGTGAACGAACGATTGCCGGACACCGAACCGGACACCGAACCGGACACGCGGCCGGACGTCAGGAGCCTGCCCGGCGGGGCCCGCGCGGCCCTCGAAGCCGTCCTGATGGTGATCGACGAACCGGCCACAACCATGGCCCTCGCCGCCGGACTGGACCTGACGGTCGACGTCGTCGAGTCCCTCCTGGCTGAACTGCAGCGTGATTATAACGGCTATACTGTTAATGCCCCGGATGCGGACGTCGCCAGCCAGAACAGCACCAACACCAGTAGCAACACTGGCAAAACTGACGGCAACAATGCAGCCCCCCGGGGTTTTGAATTGCGGAATATCGCCGGAGGCTGGCGGATCTATTCCCGCGCGGAGTTCGCCGAGATCGTTGGCGGATTCGTGCTGGAAGGACAAACAGCCAGGCTGACGCAGGCGGCGCTCGAAACGCTCGCCGTCATCGCATACCGCCAGCCCGTATCAAGGGCGCGGGTGTCTGCAATTCGAGGAGTCAACGTCGACTCTGTCGTGCGGACGCTGACGCAGCGGGGGCTGATCGAGGACTCGGGAACTGATCCCGAATCCGGGGCAATCCTGTACCGCACGACATCGTATTTCCTTGAGCGGATGGGAATCGGCTCTGTGGCTGAATTGCCACAGCTTTCCCCCCACCTTCCGGGTCTGGAAGGCATCGAGGAGTACTACGACGCAGGAAGAATGTAAGAAGTATCTTGTGCGGGCACAACGTCTGCACAAGAGTATCCACCGGGCAGAATAATTTGCCCGGCCGGCGGGTGTTGTCGGGAGACAGCGGCCGCGGGCCACCAACGTAAGGACGGGTCATGACACAGGCGGGACGCCAGGGTTCACCACGTAGCAGTTCGGGACGCAACAGTGCCGGACAAAGCAGTGCCGGACAAAGCAGAGGCCAGGGTAAGACCGCACGCGGTCCGGTCCAGGGCGGCGGACCGCGCGCCGCCGGCGGCAAGGGAAGCCGTGACTTCTCCAAGGGCGGCGGAGACCGCCCCTTCAAGCACCCCAAGCCTCGCGAAGAGGCCTTCATCGATCCGGACCTCCAGGGTCCCGACGGCGCGCCGTCGGCTGCCCGCCAGGCCTCCGCTGACTGGAAGTCCAAAGCGCCATCTGGCAAGGAAGCAGCCCGCAAGGCCGCCGCCCGCAAGCCCGGCTTCGGCAAGACCCCCGGCACCCCCGGTGCCCTCAAGCCCAAGCCGCGCACCGGCGCCGCCAAGTTCGCCGGTCCCCGGGCCTTCGGCAGCGAACGCTTCGGCCAGAACCTCGGACCGGTGCGCAAGCCAGTCCGCAACCGCGGACCGCGCCGCGAGGTGCCGCAGTCTGAGCTGCACGACGCCGACGGCACCCGCCTCCAGAAGGTCATGGCCTCCGCCGGAGTCGCCTCACGGCGCGTCTGCGAGGAAATGATTGCCGAAGGCCGCGTCGAGGTCGACGGCCAGGTGGTCACCGAGCTCGGCGTGCGCGTCGACCCGAAAACGGCAGTGATCCACGTCGACGGACTGCGCATCCAGCTGGACGAGAACATGGTCTACATGGTCTTCAACAAGCCCAAGGGCGTTGTCTCCACCATGGAGGACCCGGATGGCCGCCCGTGCATCAGCGATTTCGTCCGCAACCACCACGGCGAACGCCTGTTCCACGTGGGCCGGCTCGACGTCGCCACGGAAGGGCTCCTGCTCCTGACGAACGACGGCGAGCTTGCCAACCGCCTGACGCACCCGTCCTACGAAGTGCCCAAGACCTACCTCGTGCAGGTCCGCGGGCCGTTCCCGCAGGGCATCGGCGCCGAACTCAAGGCCGGCGTCGAACTCGAGGACGGTATCGCCTCGGTGGACTCCTTCAAGCTCGTCGACTCGACCCCCGGCCACGTGCTGATCGAGGTCGTGCTCCACTCGGGTAAGAACCGGATCGTTCGGCGCATGTTCGACGCCGTTGGCTTCCCCGTGCTGCGCCTGGTCCGCGTCAAGGTTGGCCCCATCGGTCTGGGCGACCAGCGCCAGGGCAGCATCCGCAACCTCGGCAAGCAGGAAGTCGGCCACCTGCTGGCATCCGTGGGGCTGTAAGCATGTCCGCTTTCCGCACGCACGGCCGCGGCCACCTGAACGGCCCGGTGGTCGTCTTGGGCTCCGGGCTCCTGGGCACCAGCATCGGGCTGGGGCTGCGGGGGCGCGGTGTCGCTGTGTTCCTCTCGGATCCCTCGCCGACCAACCAGGCCGTCGCCGTTGACATCGGCGCCGGCCTGCCACTGGCGCGCCTCGACGGGGACCAGCCGGAGCTCGTCGTAGTGGCGGCGCCGCCGGATGTCACGGCGGACGTCGTTGCCGGCGCGCTCCGGGACTACCCGCACGCCGTCGTGGTGGACATCGCGAGTGTGAAGGCGTCCATCCTGGCCGATCTCCGCAGCCGCGGTGCCGACGTGGGCCGCTACGTGGGGACCCACCCCATGGCGGGGCGCGAGAAATCCGGCCCCGTCGCAGCCCGCGGCGAGCTGTTCACCTCCATGCCGTGGGTCGTGTGCCCCGCGGAAGAGACTCTGCCGGAGTCCCTGCAGGTGGCGCGTTCGCTGGCCGGCGATCTCGGCGCCGTCGTGTCCGAATTCGCCGCCGACGAACACGACGAAGCCGTGGCGCTTGTCTCACATCTGCCGCAGGTGATGTCCTCGCTCGTGGCCAGCCGCCTGCAGGGCACGCCCCTGCACGCCCTTTCCCTGGCCGGGAACGGGCTGCGGGACGTCACCCGGATCGCTGCGAGCGATCCCACGCTCTGGGTCCAGATCCTGGGCGCGAACGCGGACAAGGTGGTGGAGATCCTGCACGGAGTCCGCGAGGACCTCAACCGGCTGATCGGCACCCTGGAGGCCCCGACCGCTCCTGGTGCCCGGCTGGACCTTGCCCAGCTGATCAGCGAAGGCAACGCCGGCCAGTCCCGGATCCCGGGCAAGCACGGCGGACCCCCGCAGGCCTATTCGTGGCTGACGGTCCTGGTGGATGACACGCCGGGACAGATCGCCAAGCTCCTGACCGAGATCGGCGAGATCGGCGTCAACGTCGAGGACCTCCGCCTCGACCACTCCTCGGGACAGAATGTGGGCATGGTGGAAATTTCCGTCCTGCCCAATAAGCACGACCTTTTGATCGAAGCCCTCAACGACCGCGGATGGCGGGTACTCCAGTAATGACCCAGGAACTCATCGAGACAGTGGACGTGCTCCGCCCCGGGAAAAGCCTCGTGGTGGCCATCGACGGCCCCTCCGGCTCCGGCAAATCCAGCGTCAGCAAAGAGGTGGCCCGCCGGCTTAAGCTGGCCTACCTCGACACAGGCGCGATGTACCGCGCCCTGACGTGGTTCTGCCTGGAGAACGGCACGGACCTGGACGACGGGGCGGCCGTCGAGTCCGCCTCTGAGGCGCTCCCGCTGGAAATCAGCACGAGTCCGCAGGAAGAGTACGTCCGCGTCGGCGGCCACGATGTCACTCTCGCCATCCGGGAGCCGGCCATTTCCGCGGCCGTCAGCGCCGTCGCCACTACCCTGGGCGCACGTACGGAACTGATCCGCCGGCAGCGGGAGCTGATCGAAAAGCACCACCGCCGCATGGTGGTCGAGGGCCGGGACATCACCACCGTCGTCGCGCCCCATGCCGAGGTCCGGATGCTGCTGACCGCCAGCGAGGAAGCCCGGCTGCGCCGCCGCGGCATCCAGCTGGGCGGGAGCCAGAATGCCGAGCAACTGGCAGCCCAGGTCACGCACCGCGATGCCAGGGACTCCACCGTTGTGAACTTCACCACAGCCGCCGACGGCGTCGTCACGCTCGACTCCTCGGAGCTGGACTTCGACGAGACGGTTCAGGCCGCTCTCGACATCGTGGACACGGTGGTCAACCACACCGCTGTCCCACACCGGACCGTCCACGGTGACTGAGGGGCGCGCAGATTGGCAGGCGGGCGTGCACGCCTCCCTGCCCGGCCATTGGACGACGGCGTGGAGCCGGCCGGTCGGCTGGATCCTGGACCACCTCGTCTACCGCACCTCGGTGACCGGACGGTCCAACGTCCCGGCGGCCGGCCCTGTCATCTTCGCCGGCAACCACATCAGCTTCCTCGACGGGCCCGTCATGTACGGCGCCTCGCCCCGGCCCATGCACATCCTCGTCAAGCAGGAGATGTTCACCGGGTTGCTCGGCCGCGTGCTGGCGGCGTCGGGCCAGCTGCCCGTCGACCGCCGCGGCGGCCGTGCGGCTCTGGCCACGGCCCGGAGCCTGCTCGACGCCGGCCGGTGTGTCGGGATTTTGCCCGAAGGCACCCGGGGGAGCGGTGAGGCAGCCGCGATCAACAACGGCGTCGCCTGGCTGGCGCTCAACTCCGGCGCCACAGTGGTTCCCGTCGCCATCCTGGGCACCAGAATCGGCGGCGAACACCTGGACACGGTTCCCCCGCCCCGCCGGCGGCTGCATGTCAGCTTCGGCGGTGCCATCAACGTCAGCCGCAGGCCCGGTGAGACCGGGCGTGTTTCAATGGACAGGGCGGGAACCGAAATCCGGGCCGCGCTAGCGCGCCATGTCCAGGACTCAGTACTAAGAACCGGGCAGTCCCTGCCCCACGCGGAATCCCCGCACGAACGACATGTTGCAGTAGCCGGGACGCCGGCAGATCACCACCTAAGGAAAGTGCAATGAGCGATACGACTCAAACCTCCGGCAATTTTGGCGCCGGCGAAGACGAATACACGCCCACCGGCACCGACCAGGTGGCTGAACACCTCGCCGCCCTGGACGATGACGAAGCGGAGCTACGCGCGGCCTCCCTTCGGGCCGGACTTGACGACTACGAGCTGGACGAGGACGACGCCGCGCTGCTGAGCGGCCAGTTCGACGACCAGGACTTTGACGGTCCGGTCAAACTGGATCCTGTCCTGGCCATCATCGGCCGGCCCAACGTGGGCAAGTCCACCCTGGTCAACAGGATCCTGGGCCGCCGCGAGGCAGTCGTCGAGGACACCCCCGGCGTCACCCGCGACCGCGTCATGTACTCGGCGAACTGGAACGGCCGCAACTTCACGGTAGTGGACACCGGCGGGTGGGAACACGATGCCCGCGGCATCCACGCCCGTGTGGCGGAGCAGGCCGAGATGGCTGTAGAACTCGCGGACGCCGTCCTGTTCGTCGTCGACTCCGCCGTGGGCGCAACCGCGACCGACGAAGGCGTCATGAAGATGCTGCGTAAGTCGAAGAAGCCGGTTATCATGGTGGCCAACAAGGTGGACGACTTCGCCCAGGAAGCCGATTCGGCAACCCTCTGGGGCCTCGGCTTCGGCGAACCGTACCCGGTTTCGGCCCTGCACGGCCGCGGCGTGGCCGACCTCCTGGACCACGTCATGGACACCCTCCCGGAGTACTCCCTGATCGAGGGCCTCGAGCGCTCCGGCGGACCCCGCCGCATCGCCCTGATCGGCCGCCCGAACGTCGGGAAGTCCTCGCTGCTGAACAAGCTCGCCGGTTCCGAGCGCGTGGTGGTGGACAACACCGCCGGCACCACCCGTGACCCGGTCGATGAATTCATCGAACTCGGCGGCCGCACGTGGCGCTTCGTGGACACCGCCGGCATCCGGCGCCGCCAGCACATGGCCCAGGGCGCAGACTTCTACGCCTCCCTGCGCACCCAGAGCGCGCTCGAAAAGGCTGAGGTCGCCGTCGTGCTCCTGGCCGTGGACGAAGTGCTCAGCGAGCAGGATGTCCGCATCCTGCAGCTCGCCGTCGAATCCGGCCGCGCCCTGGTGCTCGCCTTCAACAAATGGGACCTCCTCGACGACGAACGCCGCCGCTACCTGGAACGCGAAATCGAGCAGGACCTGGCACACGTCGCCTGGGCCCCTCGCGTGAACATCTCAGCCTTGACTGGCTGGCACAAGGACCGGCTGGTCCCGGCCCTGGACATTGCCCTGGAGAACTGGGACAAGCGCATCCCCACCGGACGCCTCAACGCGTTCCTTGGCGAACTCGTGGCAGCGCACCCGCACCCGGTCCGCGGCGGCAAGCAGCCGCGCATCCTGTTCGGCACCCAGGCGTCCAGCCGGCCGCCGAAGTTCGTGCTGTTCACCACCGGATTCCTGGATCCGGGATACCGCCGCTTCATCACCCGGCGCCTCCGCGAGACCTTCGGTTTCGAGGGCACGCCGATCGAGGTCAACATGCGTGTACGTGAAAAGCGCGGCAAGAAACGTTAATTCCGACACACCTTGGGCGTGACAGCATGAAATTGTCACAGGCACCCTCCGGGATCGTGTAAGCTTTTGGAGGTGGTTCGGCCGGACTGCTTGGAAGAAAACCTGGAGCGAATCCGGGCAGACTTCCCAGCGGAGAACGGTGGAACCAGCGGGCTGTAGCGCAGCTTGGTAGCGCACTTGACTGGGGGTCAAGGGGTCGCAGGTTCAAATCCTGTCAGCCCGACCAACAGACGAAACCCCGCCATTCCTGACGAAGGAATGGCGGGGTTTTCTGTTTTGGAGGGCGACTCAGTTCGGCGCCGTTCCGTCCATGGAGGCAGTGTTGGCATCGGGTATGGCCGCGGGGAAGGACGCGCGGAGCGCCGCGAGCAGCCGGCCGAAGATCTGATCCTCGCTTCCCATGCCGTTGACGCTCAGGAGGATCCCGCGCTGTGAGTATGCTGAGGCCACAGGCTCAGTCTCGTGGTGGTACAGCTCCAAACGGTGCCGGATGACGTCCTCGGTATCGTCGCTGCGTCCGGTCAAAGTGGCGCGGTGGAGCATTCGGCGGACAAGTTCGCCGTCGTCAACCGTCAGCTGGACCGCAACGTCCAGAACCTGTCCGTTGGCGGCAAGGATGACGTCGAGTTCAGCCAGCTGAGCCGTGTTTCGGGGGTACCCGTCCAAGAGGAACCCTGCCCTGACGTCCTTCTGGTTCAGCCGCTCACGCACCACACGGTTCGTCAGGGTGTCGGGCACCAAGTCGCCCGCATCCAGATGCACAATGACTTCCCGGCCCAGCGGCGTCAGGTTCCTCACATGGTCGCGGAATACCTCGCCGGTTGACACCACGGTGATGCCGAGGCGCCGGGACAAACGTTCGGCCTGGGTGCCCTTGCCGCACCCCGGGGGACCCATAATCAGCATTCGCATCTTGGAGACAACTCCCTCAGGCGCCGTTGAAAGGTGTCCTTGTATCGTGTTCGCTCAGGAGGCGCCAGCGCAAGGGATTCAGACGCCGGTGCCCGTTTCAAGAAGCGCCTATTTCAGGAAGCGCGAAGTCCGGCGGTCGGCCAGGATCTTCCCCTTCGTCTGGCACGTCGGGCAGTACTGCAGGGCGGTGTCCGCAAAGGAGACCTCCCGAACCGTGTCGCCGCACACCGGACACGCTTCGCCGGTGCGGCCGTGGACCCTCATGTGGCTCCGCTTGGTGTCCTTGAGTTCGTTGGGCGGCTTGCCTTGGGCTTCCTTCACGGCCGTGCCCAGAATGGTGTGGACGGCGTCGTAGAGGCGCTGGACGTCCGTCCGGTCCAGGGACTTGGCGAGGGCGAAAGGCGAGATCCTGGCGGCGTGCAGGATCTCGTCGCTGTACGCATTCCCAATCCCGGCAATAATGCTCTGGCTCCGCAGGACGCCCTTGATCTGGTGGGAACTGGAACCGAGGATCCCGGCCAAGGCGTCGACGTCGAAGTCTGGACTGAACGGATCCGGTCCGAGCGCGGCGATGCCGGGAACGTCGTTCGGATCGCGGACCACATAGACCGCGAGGCTCTTTTTCGTGCCCGCCTCGGTCAGGTCCATGCCCACCGGGCCGGAAGCGCCGGAAAATGTCAGCCGCACCGCGATGTGCCCCTTGCCCATTTTCAGCTGGGCGTCGGTGGGCGTGTCAGTGAAGCGGACCCAGCCGGCCCGCGCCAGGTGGAAGACAAAATGCAGCCCGTCGGCTTCCATGCTGACGAACTTGCCGAACCGCCGCACCCCGCTGACGGCCCTGCCCTCGAGGTCGGTGAAGAGGGGGTCTGCCGTCTTGAGCACGGCGAAGGAGACCAGCTGGATCTTCGTCACAACTGCCCCGCGCAGGTGCTCGTGGAGAAAGTCCGTCAGGGCCGCAACTTCCGGAAGCTCAGGCATGGCCTAGCCCCTGCGGGTCCGGAGGGTCCCGGCGCCCCGGTTGTTCACGTTCCTGACACACAGCGGCGCATGTTCTGACATCGCACCATCTTCTCAGATCCCTCCCCGGCCCCTGCCGGATATGCCTATACTTTCAGCGGCGGCTAGAACAAACGACTGCCGCCGCATAGGTGATTGACCCGATGAAAGGCCCGTCATGAGCATCATTCCCGAAGACCTGTCCTACACCGCAGAACACGAATGGGTTTCGGCCCCCAATGCTGACGGGATTGTGCGCGTCGGCATCACCGATTTTGCCCAGGACGCCCTCGGGGATGTCGTCTACGCCCAGATGCCTGAAGTGGGGACAACCATCAAGGCCAATGACGTGGTTGGAGAAGTCGAATCCACCAAGAGCGTCAGCGACATCTACGCCCCCGTGACGGGCGAGGTGGTGGCCCGGAACGAGGCTCTGGACACCGATTCCGCCCTTATTAACTCGGATCCGTACGGTGACGGCTGGCTGATCGAAATCAAGCTCGCGGAAGCCGACGCGGTAGAGTCCCTGCTCAGTGCATCCGAGTATGAACAGCAGGTAGGCTAAAGACAGAGGTCGTTCGGTCCGGGGTCGCCGGAGTGTGTTGTTGGGATAACAAAACAAGCCGCGCCCCGCCGAAAGGCCTCAATACCGGGACTGCGAGGCTTTTCCGGACGGCATGCGTTGTTTGCAGGGGGGACACCTGCAACGAATGAGGAGGACTCAATGTTTGGGCACGAACGGAACGACACCGGTGACGGTTACGGCACGGGTGGAGTGAAAGCTTCGGAGACCACGTCGATCAACCTCACTCCGGTGCGCGATGAACCCAACTTCACGCCGAAGCTCTCGGCCGAGGAGCGGGTAGCGGTCGAGGCCCTTCCCTTCGGATCGGCCCTGCTCGTGGCACACAGCGGCCCCAACGCCGGCGCGCGGTTCCTGCTGGACTCGGACGTCACGACGGCGGGCCGCCACCCGGACGCCGATATCTTCCTCGACGACGTCACCGTGTCCCGCAGGCACGTGGAATTCCGCCGCACCGCGCGCAGCTTCGAGGTAGTGGACACCGGGAGCCTGAACGGCACCTACGTCAACCACGACCGCGTGGACTCCGTGGAACTGAAGTCCGGCAACGAGGTCCAGATCGGCAAGTTCCGCCTCACCTTCTACCTCAGCCCTGCCCGCGCAGCAGGCAACGTCTGATTCCGGGGGTAGCTGCCTGTGGCCACGGCACATGCGGATCGGCGCGGACCCCAGGTTCTGAACATCGGGGAAGTCCTGGCTCAACTGAGCGACGACTTTTCCAGCATGACGGCGTCAAAAATCCGGTTCCTTGAGGAAAAGGGACTCATCAACCCGCAGCGGACCCCTGCCGGTTACCGACAGTATTCCGAGAACGACGTCGAACGGCTGCGCTTCGTTCTGTCCCTCCAGCGTGACCAGTACCTGCCGCTAAAGGTCATCAAGGACTACCTTGACGCGATCGACCGGGGCGAACGGCCGGAAAACCTGCCGGCAGGGGTCACGCTCTCCCCGCGGGTCGTCTCCGAGGAGCTCGCCACCGAGCTGCAGAGCCGTGCGCGCCGGCTCAGCGAGGAGCAGCTCCGTGCTGAATCCGGGGCGAGCGTCCCGCTGCTGGAATCCCTCTTGAGCTACGGCCTGATCGGGCACGTGAACGGCAAGTTCGACGAACACGCCCTGCAGGTGGCGCGGGCTTGCGTCCAGCTGGAGAGCCATGGCCTGGAGCCCCGCCACCTGCGGCCGTTCCAGGCGGCTGCCGACCGCGAATTCGGGCTCGTGGAACGCGCAGTGGCCACGCTGACGTCCCGCAAAGACGCGGCCTCCCACGCCCGCGCCGCCGAGGCTGCCCGGGAAATCAGCGACCTCTGCCTGTCCCTGCACCAGGCGCTGGTCCATGACCGCATCTCAAGGATGGACATCTGATGATTGAGGTGGAGATTGTCGGCGTGCGGATTGAGTTGCCGTCCAACCAGCCGCTTGTCCTGCTCAAGGAAATCCATGGTGAGCGCCACGTGCCGATCTGGATCGGGACTCCGGAAGCCAGCGCCATTGCCCTGGCCCAGCAGGGAGTCGTCCCGCCCCGGCCGATGACCCACGACCTCCTGGTGGACGTTGTCGAGGCCCTCGGCCACAGCATCGTCAGCGTCAACATCGTCGCAGTGGAGGACAACATCTTCTACGGGCAGCTGCAGTTCGAGAACGGAACCACCGTAAGCTCCCGCGCCTCGGATGCCCTGGCGCTTGGCCTGCGCGCCAAGTGCCGGATCTGGTGTGCCGACGCCGTCATGGACGAGGCCGGCGTCCGGATCACCGAACACGACGAGGGCGAGGACACGCATCCCGGACCCGCCGTGGACGAGGAAGGCGAACTGCGGCGCTTCCGCGAGTTCCTCGACGACGTCGAACCGGAAGACTTCGGCGGCTGAACTGCCCGGCAACCGGAGCCAAGGAGGCTGCCGGGGTTGTTGGTGCGCCTGTTACGGGTGAGGTTTCTGAAACGCCGGGGACAGCTGTGGCGGCGCCAAACGTTAAAGCCGAGGATGAAACTTTCGACACGCCCGCCGAATAGCCCCAACGTCTTTGACCTTGGGCCCTGGCAGGCCTAACGTCGGAGGTACAAGTTCCCATTGCATACGGTAGCCGCGCAAGTCACACTGGAAAGTGCAGCCCCGGCTGAATTACACGGGTGAAGTCATCATCCTGTGTCGTGCAGCTGTTCACAGATAATGCTGCCGATGCAACTTACCCAGGGGAACCCACAACAAGGAGGGTCCACGTGAGTCCGAAAGGCGAAGCAGGCGAGCTGAAGCAGGCCGCAACGGCCGGCGTTGCTGTGCCCGCCAGCGGTGCCCAAGGCCTGCTGTTCACCGAGGATCTTCCCGTTCTGGACGAAGATGCGGGCTACCGCGGGCCCACCGCCTGCAAGGCGGCCGGCATCACCTACCGCCAACTCGACTACTGGGCACGCACCGGACTGGTTGAGCCCGCCGTCCGCGGCGCAGCCGGCTCCGGCTCCCAGCGGCTCTACGGTTTCCGCGACATCCTGGTCCTTAAAGTAGTCAAACGGCTCCTGGACACCGGCGTCTCCCTGCAGCAGATCCGCACCGCCGTGGAGCACCTGCGGGAGCGCGGCGTCGAAGACCTCGCCCAGATCACGCTGATGAGCGACGGTGCGAGCGTCTACGAGTGCACGTCGGCGGATGAAGTGATTGATCTCGTCCAGGGCGGCCAGGGGGTGTTCGGCATCGCCGTCGGCCGTGTGTGGCGCGAAGTTGAAGGAAGCCTCGCAGCCCTTCCCAGCGAACACGCCGCGGACCAGTCCTTTCCCGACGACGAACTGAGCAAGCGCCGCGCGGCCCGCAAGATCGGCTAGCACACACCGTTACAGACAAGACTGAGGCCGCCTCCCGGACAGGGAGGCGGCCTCAGTTCGTTGAGCGTTGCGCCCGGGTGCGCCGGTCGCTGGTCAGCGCTGGCTGCGGTCGCGGACGGTGCCGGCCGGGGCCGCGCCGTTGGGATGCAGCAGGTTCTGCAGCAGGGCATCGAAGAGTCCGGCCGCATTCTTGGCCGAGTCTCCGGGCCAGTGGTGGATGGAGTGGGCCGCGCCCTGGATTTGCTGCCAGTTGGCCTGCTCAGGGATGTGCGGGCTCAGCAGCAGCTGGCCGAACATGGATTCCATCTCCGAGAGCCGGAACGTGTGTTCGGCCGAGCCGCTGCGCACCCGGTTGGCCACGATGCCGGCGGGGGACAGATTGGGCGCGAATTCCTGCCGGAACAGCTGGATGGCGCGCATGGTGCGCTCCGTGCCGGCCACCGAGAAGAGTCCGGGTTCGGCCACCAGGGTCACCTTGTCGCTTGCGGACCAGGCCATCCGGGTCAGGCCGTTCAGCGACGGGGGACAATCGACCAGGACGAGTTCGTAGTTCGTGGCGCCGGCCAGCACAGTGGAAAGCCGGCGGAGGTCGCGGCGGCCCAAGTCAGGCCGGTCGTAGATGCCGGTGTAGGCAGAGCCGACGGCTACGTCGAGGACTGAGGTTGCAGCGCCGGCTTGCGTTCTACCATTGGCGCGGCCGTTGGCGGCGCCGTTGATCCTGGCGCGCTCCACCCAGCCGCTGGGAACCACGTTGTCCGCCAGGTGCGCCCGCCGGGGCGACCTCAGCATCCTGCCGATATCGAGCTGATCGTCCGGGCTCACGCCGAGGGCGGTGCTGGCGTCAGCGTGCGGGTCAAGGTCAACGACGAGGGTGGGGATGCCGGCGGCCAATGCTGCCGATGCCAGTCCAGTGGTCACGGATGTCTTGCCGACACCGCCTTTGAGGCTGCTGATGCTCACTACTTGCACTTGAAAAACCAATACCTAACGCCGGTTGCCGAGACGGGGTCGTGCCGGCTCCTGCGTTCTTCGGAGCCGGGGCGTGCATGCGCCACCCACCCACTCATCATATGTTGATGCTCCGGCGAATCCCGTTTCATCCGGCGCGGGGGCGCCGGAACCTCGCGAACCGGGCCGGCGGGGAAAGCTCTATGGCCGGGGCCCTGCCCATCGCAGCGTCCGTGACGGATAATGCTGTGACAGTGGCCACAATGATTTGTGTTTGCCCGCACAGGTCCTAGACACTGTGAGCACTTACCGATACGCCCGCGATGATGCAGGAGAAGTATGTTTTCTAAGATTCTGGTGGCCAACCGCGGCGAGATCGCGATTCGCGCTTTCCGCGCGAGCTACGAGCTGGGTGCCAAGACTGTCGCTGTGTTTCCCCACGAGGACCGCAACTCTATTCACCGCCAGAAGGCCGATGAGGCGTATCTGATCGGCGAAGAGGGCCACCCGGTCCGGGCGTACCTCGACGTAGACGAGGTGGTGCGGGTCGCCAAGGAGTCCGGGGCGGACGCCATCTACCCCGGCTACGGCTTCCTCTCCGAGAACCCGCGCCTGGCGCGGGCCGCGAAGGCGGCCGGCATCACGTTCGTCGGCCCGCCGGCGGAGGTCCTGGAACTCGCGGGCAACAAGGTTGCCGCCCTGGAGGCCGCCCGCAAGGCCGGCGTCCCGGTGCTCAAGTCCAGCCAGCCGTCGAAGGACATGGACGAGCTGATCGCCGCCGCGGATGAGATCGGCTTCCCGATCTTCGCCAAGGCCGTCGCCGGTGGCGGCGGGCGCGGCATGCGCCGCGTGGACACCCGCGAAGCGCTCCCGGAGGCCCTGCAGGCCGCCATGCGCGAAGCGGACGCCGCGTTCGGGGACCCCACCATGTTCCTCGAGCAGGCCGTCCTGCGCCCGCGGCACATCGAGGTCCAGATCCTGGCCGATGCCCAGGGCAACATCATGCACCTCTTCGAGCGTGACTGCTCCATCCAGCGCCGCCACCAGAAAGTGGTGGAGATCGCACCGGCCCCGAACCTCGACGAAGGCATCCGGCAGGCGCTGTACCGCGACGCCGTGAAGTTCGCGAAGGCGCTGAACTACGTCAACGCCGGTACGGTCGAATTCCTTGTCGACACAGTAGGGGAGCGCGCCGGCCAGCACGTGTTCATTGAAATGAACCCGCGCATCCAGGTCGAGCACACCGTCACCGAGGAAGTCACCGACGTCGACCTCGTCCAGGCGCAGCTGCGCATCGCCGCCGGTGAGAGCCTCGCGGATCTGGGCCTGTCGCAGGAGAGCGTCCAGCTCAAGGGCGCCGCCCTGCAGTGCCGCATCACCACGGAGGACCCGGCCAACGGCTTCCGGCCCGACGTCGGCAAGATCACCGGCTACCGCTCGGCCGGCGGCGCCGGTGTCCGGCTCGACGGCGGCACCGTCTACTCGGGTGCGGAGATCAGCCCGCACTTCGACTCGATGCTGGTCAAGCTGACCTGCCGCGGCCGCAACTACCCGGCCGCCGTCGCCCGCGCCCGCCGCGCCCTCGCCGAATTCCGCATCCGCGGGGTGTCCACCAACATCTCCTTCCTGCAGGCCGTCCTCGACGACGCCGACTTTGTCGCCGGGGATGTGGCCACTTCGTTCATTGACGAACGGCCCCAGCTGCTGAAGGCGCGGGTCTCCGCAGACCGCGGCACCAAGCTGCTGACCTGGCTTGCCGACGTCACCGTCAACAAGCCCAACGGCGAACTGCGGGTCCACACGGACCCGGCGGACAAGCTTCCGGCCCTCGATGACACTGAGGCCCGGCCGGGGTCCCGGCAGCGGCTCCTGGAGCTCGGCCCGGAAGGATTTGCGCGGGCCCTGCGCGCGCAGGACGCCGTGGCTGTCACGGACACCACCTTCCGCGACGCGCACCAGTCCCTGCTGGCCACCCGTGTGCGCACCCGCGACCTCGTGGCGGCCGGTCCGGCCGAGTCCAAGCTGCTCCCGGAGCTGCTGTCGGTCGAGGCCTGGGGCGGGGCAACCTACGACGTCGCCCTGCGCTTCCTCGGCGAAGACCCGTGGGACCGTCTTGCTGCCCTGCGCAAGGCAATGCCGAACCTGTGCCTGCAGATGCTGCTCCGCGGCCGCAACACCGTCGGCTACACGCCCTACCCGGAAGAGGTCACGGTGGCGTTCGTCAACGAGGCCGCCGCCACGGGCATCGACATCTTCCGCATCTTCGACGCCCTCAACGACGTCAACCAGATGGCCCCGGCCATCCGGGCCGTCCGCGAGACCGGTACCGCCGTCGCCGAGGTCGCCCTCTGCTACACCGCGGACATGCTGGATCCGGAGGAAACGCTCTACACCCTGGACTACTACCTGGAGCTGGCGCAGAAGATCGTCGACGCCGGGGCGCACATCCTCGCGATCAAGGACATGGCCGGGCTGCTGCGTCCGGCTGCCGCGGCACGCCTCGTCTCGGCGCTGCGGGAGCGGTTCGACCTCCCCGTCCACCTGCACACCCACGACACCGCAGGCGGCCAGCTGGCCACGCTCCTCGCGGCCGTGGATGCCGGCGTGGACGCCGTGGACGTGGCCTCGGCCTCCCTTGCCGGAACCACCAGCCAGCCCTCGGCCTCGGCCCTCGTCGCCGCGCTGGCCCACACGCCGCGCGACACCGGCCTCAGCCTCGCGAACGTCTGTGCCCTCGAGCCCTACTGGGAAGCCGTCCGCCGGGTCTACGCGCCGTTCGAGTCCGGGCTGCCGGGCCCCACCGGCCGGGTCTACCAGCACGAGATTCCGGGCGGACAGCTGTCCAACCTGCGCCAGCAGGCGATGGCGCTGGGCCTGGGCGAGCGTTTCGAGGCGATCGAGGACATGTACACCGCGGCGGACCGGATCCTCGGCCGCCTGGTGAAGGTGACGCCGTCGTCCAAGGTGGTGGGCGACCTCGCCCTGCACCTGGTGGGCCTCAACGCCGATCCCGCGGACTTCAACGAGAACCCGCAGAAGTACGATGTCCCGGATTCCGTGATCGGCTTCCTTTCCGGCGAACTCGGCGACCCGCCCGGCGGCTGGCCCGAGCCCTTCCGGACCAAGGCGCTGCAGGGCCGCAACGTCAAGGTCCGCGACGTCGAGCTCAGCACCGAGGACAGCGCCGCGCTCAACGGCGACTCCAAGACCCGTCGGCGCACCCTCAACCGGCTGCTCTTCGCCGGTCCCACCAAGGACTACGAGAAGAGCGTCGAGTCCTACGGCAACCTTTCGGTGCTGGACACGCGCGACTACCTCTTCGGGCTGCAGCGCGGTGCGGAGCACGAGATCGAACTCGAGAAGGGCGTCCACCTGATCGCCTCGCTCGAGGCCGTCTCCGAGCCGGACGAAAAGGGCATGCGGACGGTCATGTGCACGCTCAACGGCCAGTCCCGGCCCGTGGTGGTCCGTGACCGTTCAGTGGTGAGCAACGTCAAGGCCGCCGAACGTGCCGATGCCTCCCAGCCGGGCCAGGTGGCCTCGCCGTTCGCCGGTGCCGTCACGCTGACCGTCAAAGCCGGCGACACGGTCAAGGCCGGCGACACGGTGGCCACGATCGAGGCCATGAAGATGGAAGCGTCCATCACGACGCCGGTGGCCGGCACCGTGGCGCGCCTCGCCGTCGGCTCGATCGAACAGGTCCAGGGCGGGGATCTGCTGCTCGTCGTCGAATAGCGGCAGCAGAAACAACCCGGAACACAGACAAAGGGTCCTTCCAGCCGAAGCTGGAAGGGCCCTTTGCTGTGGTGCGGGCGTCCGTTGCCTACGCGAGGGTGGGACGTTTGGCGCTGTACATCTCCTCGATCACGTTCTCGAAGTCCTTGAGCACCTGCGCCCGCTTGACCTTCATGGAAGGGGTCAGATGGCCGGAGGCCTCGGTGAAGTCGGCCGGCACGATCCGGAAGGACTTGATCGCCTCAGCCTGGGACACAGACTGGTTGGCGTGGTTGATGAGCTCCTGGACGGCGGCCTTGACCGTCGGGTGCCCGGCAGCCTCGGCAAGCGAGGTCGAGGCCGGGAGTCCGTGGCGGCCCAGCCAGCCGGGAAGGGCCTCTTCGTCCAGGGTCACAAGGGCGCCGATGAACGGGCGGTTGTCGCCCACCACGAGCACCTGCGAGACAAGCGCGTCCGCCCGGATCTGGTCTTCCAGCAGGGCAGGAACCACGTTCTTGCCGCCCGCCGTGACGATGATTTCCTTTTTGCGCCCCGTGATGGTCAGGAACCCCGCCTCGTCCAGCTGGCCGATGTCTCCCGTGCGGAACCAGCCGTCCTCGTCGAAGGTCGCGGCGGACAGGTCATCGCGCTTGTAGTAGCCGCGCATGACGCACACGCCCTTGGTGAGGATCTCGCCGTCGTCCGCGATCCTGACGGAGTTGCCGGGAATCGGGGCGCCAACGGTGCCGATCTTGATCAGGTCCGGGGTGTTGACCGTGACCGGCGCCGTGGTTTCGGTCAGCCCGTACCCTTCCAGGATCTGCATGCCGATGCCTTGGAAGAAGTGGCCCAGCCGTTCGCCGAGCGGGCCGCCGCCGGAAACGGCATGGGCGACGTGCCCGCCCATGGCGGCCCGAAGCTTGCTGTACACGAGCTTGTCGAACAAGGCGTGCTTGAGCCTCAGCACGAGCCCCACCTTGCCGGCCTGCCGGGCCCGGGAGAATTCGATGGCGGTGTCCGCAGCGCGGTGGAAGATGGCGCCCTTGCCGCCGTCCTCGGCCTTGGTCAGGGCGGAGTTGTAGACCTTTTCGAAGACGCGCGGGACGGCGAGGATGAAGGTCGGTTTGTAGCTCTGCAGATCCGGCAGCAGGTTCTTGATATCCGGTGTGTGCGCCACCGTGACGCCGGCTGCGACGGCCAGCACGGAGATGAAGCGTGCGAAGACGTGGGCCATGGGCAGGAACATGATGGTCCTGGCCTGCTCGTGCACGATCTTGCCCAGCGACGTGACCAGGGCGTTCTCTGACAGTTCCACGAAATTGCCGTGGGTCAGCTCGCAGCCCTTGGGCCGGCCGGTGGTTCCTGAGGTGTAGATGATCGTGGCGATATCGTTCAGGGACGCCTGGCCGCGCCGCGCTTCGAGCTCGGCGTCGCTGATGCCGGCTCCAGCCGCACGGACCTCGTCCAGGCTGTCGCCCTCGAGCTGCCAGACATGACGCAGGGCAGTGAGCCCTTCGGAGGTGGCGGCCTGCCGGATGATGTCCTCGTGATGCGCGGATTCGCCGAACGCGGCTACCGCGCCGGAATCGCCAAGGTTCCACGCCACCTGGGAGGGGGAGGAGGTCTCATAGATCGGGACCGAAACGGCGCCGGCGAACCAGATGGCGAAGTCGATCAGGGCCCATTCATACCGCGTTCGGGACATGATGCCCACGCGGTCGCCGGCCGCCACACCGCTGGCCATGAGGCCCTTGGCCAGGGCCGACACGTCGGCCAGGAAATCCGTGGCACGGACGTCCTGCCACTGGCCCGCCGCGTCGAGCCGCGAGAAAAGCGCAGGGTTGGAGGCCTTGGCCGCCTGGCGCACTACGAGATCGGTGACGTTGGTGTCCGGATCGACATTCACCAGGGGCGGGACAATGATTTCTCGCACGACAGCTCCTTAGGTATCCATAGGCCCGCAAGGGGTACCGCTAAGCCTAGTATGCGGTTCCCCCAAGGTGTGTTCTACGACACCTACTGGCCAGTAACTTTACGGGCGGGCCCGACTTTCCGCCAGTCTGGATGCTGCGGACACCGGCGCGGCGTAATGCTCCGCGTCGTGCTGGCGCGTCGTGCTGCGGGGGCGTTCGCGGCTGCGCCGGTCCCGGCGAATAGAATGGGGCACCATGCAGACACCAACACCTGGCCGGCAGCCCGGCCTGCGCGGCCGGACCGCCGCCTGGCGGAGCAGGACCGTGGCCGGAGCGGCGGCCGCCACGGCCGGGCACGACATCCGTTCACACCTGCGGCTGGGCCGCAAGGGCCTGGCGATCGGCGTCGACATCGGGGGAACCAAGGTTGCTGCCGGGGTGGTCGATGCCGAGGGCCGGATCCTCAGCCAGGCTAAACGCTCCACTCCGGGCAATGACCCGCGCGCCGTGGAGCAGGTCATTGTCGAGCTGGTCGAGGAACTGGGCGCCGGGCACCGGATCTGGTCGGTCGGCATCGGCGCCGCCGGCTGGATGGACCTCGACGGCGGTACCGTTCTCTTCAGCCCGCACCTGGCCTGGCGCAATGAACCGCTGCGCGAGAACCTGCAGCGGCTGCTGCGCCGCCCCGTCCTGTTGACCAACGACGCCGACGCTGCCGCCTGGGCGGAATGGCGCTTCGGCGCCGGACAGGGACAGAACCGCCTGGTCTGCATCACCCTGGGCACCGGGATCGGCGGCGCCATGGTGATGGACGGACGGCTGGAACGCGGCCGCTTCGGCGTGGCGGGGGAGTTCGGCCACCAGATCATCATGCCGGGCGGGCACCGCTGCGAGTGCGGCAACCGCGGCTGCTGGGAACAGTACGCCTCAGGCAATGCGCTCGGCCGCGAGGCCAGGGAACTGGCCGCTGCTAATTCTCCGGTTGCCCAGGAACTGCTCAAGGCTGTGGACGGAGACGTGGGACGGATCACGGGCGTGATTGTGACCGAGCTGGCCAAGGCCGGGGACCAGACCTCCTGCGAACTCCTCGAGGACGTCGGGGAATGGCTGGGCCTTGGCCTGGCGAACCTCGCAGCGGCCCTGGACCCCGGAAAGTTCGTGATCGGCGGCGGACTGTGCGATGCCGGCGAGCTGCTGGTCGCGCCGGCCCGGAAGGCCTTCGCCCGGAACCTAACCGGCCGCGGTTTCCGCCCGGCGGCGGAGATCGAACTGGCTGCCCTCGGACCCAACGCCGGACTGATCGGCGCGGCCGACCTCTCCCGGGTCAGCAGCCGGATGCACACGTAGCAGCGCGATGTAGCCAGCCCTGAGATACAGGCGGAGTAGCTGGTGGCCTAAATGAGCGGGTGGGCTAGATGCGCGCCCCGTCGTCGTGCTCGTCTTTCTCGCCGGGCAGCTTCATGATCAGGAAGACCACCGCGGCCGCGAACGCGGCCACCATGCCAAGGATGGCCACCAGCGGCGCCGACCGCCAGAACATTGCCGAGAGCACGAGCGCAATCGGGCCGCCCACCGCGCCAATCCAGGCAAGGACAGTCATCGGATCTGCCCCTGCCAGGCTGGGCGGCTCCTCCGGGACGAACGCGCCGTCGTCGTCGTCGGGCTCGTAGTCGCGGGGGCCGGGCGCAGTATCCGGTATCTCGTTGGTGCCCGCAGCCGGCTGCCCCGGGGCCGGGGCGAGGCGCTCCTTGGCGGAGAGCTCGATCGGTGCGGCGCCGGAGAGGCCCAACGGGTCAAAATCCCGGAACGTCCGACCCGGAGGGGAACCAGCGCCGGAACCAGCGCCGGAGCCAGCGCCGGAGCCGGCGCCGCCGCCGGCAGCGCTGTCGGGTCCGTCGGCCGGCCCGCCGGTTGCCTCGTCCCCGGCTGCCCCGACCCCTTCAAGCCTGGCGACGAGATCCAGCCAGACGGCGTCGTCGTCGGCCAACTGCGCGTCCGAGGCGGGGGAGTCCTGGGACTCATCGGCCTGGGACTCAGGGGGCTGGGGCTCCTGGTGCGCGGTGGCGTCCGGGCCGGAGTGCCGGGCATCGGCGGGGTCCGGGTCCGGAGTCTCGGGATCCGGGAGGTCGGGGTCTGGTTTAGTCATTGGCCGTGTCCTTCCGGCTGGCGCGGGCCGCGCCCGGACTGGCTGCGGAGGCAACGGACCGGACAAATTCGGCTGTGCCATGGAAGATCTCGGGCGCGTCGTTGTCCATAGTAGCGACGTGGTAGCTGTTTTCCAGCCGGACCACCTCGAGCGGGGCGTTGGTCAACCCGCGGCGCAGGGCCACCATGCTGGATTCGGACACCACATGATCCACTGCTGAACGGTACACCCGGACAGGAGCCGTAATGCGGGGCAGCAGGCGCACGGTGTCCTTGAACATCTTGTTGAGCTCGTGCGCCGCGGCCACCGGCGTGCGCGGGTAGGCACCCTCATCCATGTCCGGCTTGAGGATGTCATTGGCGATCGCAGGGGTGCTCTTGAGGACGAACTTCAGGACGCCGGCCAGCGGGGCACGGGGATCATCGATGACCAGGCCGGGGTTGACCACCACAACCCCCGCCACGGGACGGGTGGCCGCAATCCGCAACGCCAGGGCACCGCCCATTGACAACCCCGCCACGACCACGATGTCGCATTCTTCCGCTAGCTCCAGGTAGGCCGCGTCCAGGGCCGCATGCCAGTCCTGCCAGCGGGTCTTGGCCAGCTCCTGCCAGCTCGTTCCGTGCCCCGGCAGCAGGGGCAGCCGGACGGCGAACCCGGCACCGGCCAGCGACGACGCCCAGTCCCGCACACCGTGCGGGCTGCCGGTGAAGCCGTGGGACACCACGACGCCGGTCCGGGGGCCGGTTCCCGTGAACGGGCTGCTGAACGGCGAGTGGTCCGGAAGGATGCTCATGTGGTCTCCGAGGGGGCGGTGGGCGGCATGGTGGACCGTGTGTGGGTGGCGTGGGCGTGCTGAAGGAAGAAGCGGACTGATTCTTCAAAGAGTAGCGGCGCATCGGCGTCCAGGGTGGCAACGTGCCCGCTGTGCGGCAGCGGGATCACGGTGAGTTCCCGGGATCCGAGCCTCCTGCGCAGCAGCGCCAGGGACGACGGCGGGACCACGGCGTCGGTGGCCGACTTAAAGACCAGGGCAGGAGCCTGCACTGCCGGCAGGTCCCGCAGGGTCGCGGAGAACAGCCGGCGCAGCTGGTGGACGGCGGCCAACGGCGTCAGCGAGTAGTCGCCGTCGTCGGTGGCGGCCGCCGTGGAATTCTCCTCCTGAAGCGGCATGGTGGTGCGCTGGAAGTATTTGAGCAGTCCCACGATCCTGACCCTGCGGTCATAGAAGCTCAGGCCGGGGTTGACTGCGGCCACGCCGGCCACGCTGTGGCGGGCCGCGGTGCGCAGCGCTATGGTGCCGCCCATGGACAGCCCCGCGACGTAGCAGTCGTTGGTCCGGGCGGCCAGGTCCAGGTACGCCGTTTCAAAGCTCGTGTACCAGTCCTGCCAGCGCTGCCGGGCGAGATCCCGCCAGTGGGTGCCATGCCCGGGCAGCAGTGGCACCGATACCGCGAAGCCCTGGGCGGCGAGGTGGTGGGCCCACGGCAGGACGCTGTGCGGGCTGCCCGTGAAGCCGTGGCAGATGGCCACGCCGGTCCGGGCGTTGGGGCCGTGGCCGGGGTAGCTGAAAGCGGCGGGCGCCGGGGGAGTGCTGCTTTCAGTCATGAGCCCATCGTGTCACCCTTGGCGGCAAAACTCACTAGAGTAAGGTGTCCATTGAAGTCCTGGCCGGACCCGATTTGGGCGGCCGGCCAGACGCCTTCCGGAGAGGTCACCGAGTGTTTTATTGGTTCATGAAGACGTTTGTCCTGGGACCGGTGCTGAAGCTGCTGTTCCGGCCCTGGGTCAAGGGCCTGGACAACGTCCCGGCCGAGGGCGCCGCGATCCTGGCCTCGAACCACCTCTCCTTCTCGGATTCCATCTTCATGCCGGTCATGGTGCCGCGGCCCGTCGCATTCCTGGCAAAATCCGAATACTTCACCGGCACCGGGATCAAGGGCAGGCTGACCGCCGCCTTCTTCCGGCTCACCAACCAGCTCCCCATGGACAGGTCCGGGGGAGCCGCGTCCGCGCAGTCCCTGAACGCTGGCATGGACGTACTCAGGAACGGCTCGCTCCTGGGCATCTATCCCGAGGGGACACGCAGCCCCGACGCGCGCCTCTACCGCGGCAAGGTGGGCGTTGCCCGCCTGGCGCTGCAGGCCCGTGTACCGGTCATTCCCGTGGCGATGATCGGAACGGACAAAGTCCAGCCGATCGGCAAGCGCGTCCCCAATATCCGTCGCATTGGCATGATCTTTGGCGAACCGCTCGACTTCAGCCGCTACTACGGGATGGAGGATGACCGGCTGGTCCAGCGTTCGGTGACTGACGAGATCATGTATGAACTCATGCGGCTGTCCGGTCAGGAATACGTGGACGAGTACGCCGCCGTCGTGAAGCTCCGCCTGGCGGGCAAAGCGCAGGAAGCAGCGCCGGACAAGGCCTCCGCGGGCCCCGATGCGGCGCAGGAAGCGCCCGCCGACAAAGCCGCCGACAAAACATCAGAAAAAACGCCAGACAACGCTCACAACCCCGGTGCGCCGACGGCGGCCACGGAAGACGGCCCCGAGGTTCCCGGGACTGCCTAACTGGCGCCACGGGTGCCATGTGACGGCAACGGAGCAGTCAATGACAGGCAGGGCCGCCGAACCTCGTTGGGGCAACTATCCTTAGAGGGTGACCGAGCTATCTGAGAAACCAGTTTCCCCGCTGACCAGCACCGCCCAGAGCGGAGCCGCCAACTATCCCGGACTGGACAACTGGCGGGAACTCCCGGCCTCGCAGCAGCCCACGTGGTCCGACCCGGCTGTGTTTGAGGCGTCCGTCAAGGAACTTTCCGTCCTCCCGCCCCTCGTGTTCGCCGGCGAAGTGGACATCCTTCGTGAACGGCTCGCCGCTGCCGCGCAGGGCAAGGCATTCCTGCTCCAAGGCGGCGACTGCGCCGAGACCTTCGAAGCGGCGACGGCGGACAAGATCAGCGCACGCGTCCGGACCATCCTCCAGATGGCCGTCGTCCTCACCTACGGTGCGGCCATGCCCGTCATCAAGATGGGCCGCATGGCTGGCCAGTTCGCCAAGCCCCGCTCCTCCAACGACGAAACGCGCGAGGGCGTCACCCTGCCGGCCTACCGCGGCGACATCGTTAACGGCTACGACTTCACACCCGCTTCCCGCGCCCACGACGCCGGCCGGATGCTGAAGGCTTACCACACCTCCGCCTCGACGCTGAACCTGATCCGTGCCTTCACCCAGGGTGGCTTCGCGGACCTGCGCCTGGTGCACCAGTGGAACAAGGGCTTCACCGAAAACCCGGCGCACGCCCGCTACGAGTCCCTGGCCCGGGACATCGACCGCGCCATCAAGTTCATGTCCTCCTGCGGCGCCGACTTCGAGGCACTCAAGCGCGTGGAATTCTACGCCAGCCACGAGGCGCTGCTGCTGGACTATGAGCGCGCCCTGACCCGCATCGATTCGCGCACGGGGCTGCCCTACGACACCTCGGCGCACTTCCTGTGGATCGGGGAGCGCACCCGCGAGCTGGACCATGCACACGTTGACTTCCTCTCCCGCGTCCGTAACCCGATCGGCGTGAAGCTCGGCCCGTCAACGAGCGGCGACGACGCCCTGCGCCTGATAGACAAACTGGATCCGGACCGGGAGCCCGGCCGGCTTACCTTCATCACCCGCATGGGCGCCAGCAACATTCGCGAGAAGCTGCCGGCGATCGTCGAACGCGTCACCGCCTCCGGGGCTCAGGTCCTGTGGGTCACCGACCCCATGCATGGCAACACGGTCACCTCGCCCAACGGCTACAAGACCCGCAATTTCGACGACGTCATCGACGAAGTGCGCGGATTCTTCGAAGTCCACCACGCGCTCGGCACCGTCCCCGGCGGCCTGCACGTGGAGATGACCGGCGACGACGTCGCCGAATGCCTCGGCGGAGCCGACCCGATCGACCAGGAAGCCTTCCTGGACCGCTACGAGTCGGTCTGCGATCCGCGCCTGAACCACATGCAGTCGCTCGAAATGGCGTTCCTTGTGGCCGGAGCCCTCGCCAAGCGCTGACCCGCGGCACTGATCGACAACAGAATTCGCTGAAAAACGCAGACAATAACGCTGCTAAAAAAGCTCCGCCCGGCTGATGCAGCCGGGCGGAGCTTTTATGTGGAGCAGGTCTGCCTTGAGCCGCGTGCGGTCAGACCACGGTCAGGGTGACAAGCGAGCCTTCGGGGACGGCCGTGTTCACGGGATCCTGGGCGCGGACTGTTCCGAAGAATCCTCCCAGGATCTCATCGATCTGGACCTCGAAGCCGAGCTTTTCGAGGGCCTCCTTGGCTTCCGAGGCCTGTTTCCCGATGAAGCTGGGTACCTCGACGAGCTTCGGACCCTTCGAGATCGTCAGGGTGACCGATCCGCCCTTGGTCAGGTTGCCGGAGGCCGGGTCTTGCGCCACGACGGAACCCTTGGGCACCTTCCGGTCATTGACTGTCTCCGGGGAGACCACGGCCTTCAGCCCGGCGGCTTCGAGCGCGCTCACGGCGGCACGCTGCTCCTGGCCGCGGACATCCGGGACCGGAATGGGCTGCGGGCCCTTCGAGACGGTGAGGCCCACGGGCGTCCCGTGCCGCACCGGATTGCCGCTGCGAGGCGCCTGGGCAAGCACCGTGCCGGCAGGCGCCGATTCATCGAACGTCTCGGTAATCGGACCCAGGGCCATTTCGGCGGCGTTGAGGGTGG
Organism: Arthrobacter sp. LAR12-1-1.1; assembly: GCF_040676555.1. NCBI lineage: Bacteria > Bacillati > Actinomycetota > Actinomycetes > Micrococcales > Micrococcaceae > Arthrobacter > Arthrobacter sp. LAR12-1-1.1. The sequence continues at coordinate 67,110 of NZ_JBEGIG010000002.1, forward strand.
TCTTGGCCTCGTCCAGGGTCTTGCCGGTCAGTTCCGGCAGCGGGAACAGTTCCGGGCCCTTGGAAACGGCAAGGGACACGGGCTGGAACTTGCGGATGACCTCGCCGGCGTTTGGTTCCGAGCCGACCACCAGCCCCGGCGAGACGTCGTCGTCGAAGACATCCTTGACGGTGGATTGGAACCCGGCGGTGCGGAGCAGGTCCTGGGCCTCGGCAACGGTCTTGTTCGCCACCGGGGGGATCGTTCCGGGCGAGCCCGGTCCCATCCCGAAGAACCAGCCGGCGACGGCGGCGAGCAGCGCCGCGACGACGAGCAGGACGATCCACAGCAGCCCGCGGCGTCGCGGGTTCCCCTCGTGCAGGGTCTTGGTGGGCGTGGCCGCGGCGCGCTGGCGCGCCTTCTCCTCGTCCCGGTCCAGCTTGCGCTGGGCGCGCTTGCTGGGGGCAACCGCAACTGCCGCCGGGTCGTCGTAGCCGGCGGCGCCGTCGTAGGCCGCCTCGTCCGGAGTGGACAACGGACCGTAGGACGGACGCCGCGGGGCACCGGACATCACGGTGGTCGGGTTGCCGCTGGCGCGGGAGATCATCTCGGTGGGCCGGGCAAGGCTGCCGTATACCTCAGTGTGTAATTCCGTGGGCGCCTCGGTGGGCGGCTTCACGTAGGTTGTGTCCTGAGTGTCGTGCGCGTCCGGCGCCGGGCCGGCACTGCCGGGCCGCCGGTTCGGCGGGGCGGCCACGGCCGGCAGCGGGCTGAGGATAGCCGCCGGCGGTACGAGGTCGAGCTCGGCGTCGCTGAGGTTGGTCCTGATGTGCCGGAGCTCGGACAACAGTGCGCTCCCGTCGACGGGGCGTTTGTCCGGGTCCCGGTCCGTGCACCACTGGACGAGTTCGTCGATCTCCGCAGCCAGTCCGGGAACCTCCAACGAGGGAGCTCCCACGGTGGAATTGACGTGCTGGTAGGCGACCTGGATGGGCACGTCGCCGTCGAACGGCTGCCGGCCCGTAATCATCTCGTAGAGCATGATCCCTACGGAATAGATGTCACTGCGCGCGTCTGCCTGTTTACCCAGGACGAGTTCGGGGGAGAGGTAGGCGACAGTCCCGATCAGGGCGCCGGTGCTCGTGGACGTCGAGATGGCGCGTGCCAGGCCGAAGTCGCCGAGCTTGATCCGCCCGTCGTCGGCGATCAGGACGTTTTCCGGTTTGATGTCCCGGTGGATCATTCCGGCGGCGTGCGCGGCGCCGAGCCCTTCGACGACCGGATCGATCAGCGCCAGGGCCAGCCGGGGAGACAGGGCGCCCTTGTCGTTGAGGACGTCCCGCAGCGTGTGGCCCTTGATGAACTCCATGACCAGGTAGGCGAGCCGGCCGTCTTCACCCTGGTCCAGGACGCCCACCACGTGGGGATGGGAAAGCCGGGCGGCGGCCTTGGCTTCGCGGCCCAGCCGGTCAAGGAACTGCGGGTCGTCGGCCAGATGGGGATGGAGCACCTTCAGCGCGACGTCGCGCTCGAGGCGCTGGTCTGTGGCGAGGTACACGGTGGACATCCCGCCGCGGGCAAGCCTGGATTGAACCTGGTAGCGGTTGTCCACCAGGTTCCCTACGAGAGCGTCCGACACGTATTCTTGCACCTTACAATCGTAGTCGCTGGACAGAAACGGGCCCGAATCAACATGCGATCCGGGCCCGTAGCGTCACGCTCCGTTGTCAGGGAGCCTGTGCTGGTGTCTGTGCTTAACCGAACAGGCTCCGGTTGGCCTTGATGGCCGCGACGTATCCCTTGGTGTCCTCGAACATGCCATTCTGGCTCACCGAGTACTGGCCCTGGTAGTAGCCGGCGATCGCAGTGTCCAAGTCAGGGCTCGTGCGGACCAGCTGGCGGATGATCGCTACGCCTGCCGTGGCGTTGTCGTACGGGTCCAGGAGGTTCAGCTTGCGGCCCACGAGATCGGAGGCCCACTGGCCGGAGGACGGGATGACCTGCATGGTGCCGATCGCGTTGGCCGGTGACACGGCACGCTGGTCAAAGCCGGATTCCTGGAAGGCAAAGGCCAGGGCGAGGCTGGCATCCACGCCCATGCGCCGTGCCGTGTCCGCCACGATCGACTTCATCTGCTGATGGCTGGGCACGGGAGAGGCGTTGAGCAGCGCCTTGTTCTGGTTGGCCGAGCTGACCACGGCGGCCGGGTAGCTGAACCCGAGGAACGTGCTGGGCACGAGGGGCGTGGTGGCAGCAGGCTTGCTCGAAGCCGGCGCGATCGTCGACGCACCGGGGATGACGAGCTTCTGGCCCGGGTAGATGATGCTCGACATCGTCAGCCGGTTGGCCGAGAGGACATCCGAGAGCCTGACGCCGTTGCGGGCCGAGATGCCGGAAAGGGTATCGCCGGCTTTGATGGTGTAAGAGCCCGAGCTGGCCGGCGCGGGTGCCGACGACGCGGGCTTTGTCGCGGCCGGAGCCTGGGTACTGGAACCGCCGCCGACCTTGACCTTCTGGCCGGGGTAGATCACTGAGCTCATGCCAAGCCCGTTCCACTTGAAGAGCTCGGAAAGCCCAACGCCGTGGCGTGCGGCGATGGCGCTCAGGGTGTCGCCTGCCTTCACGACGTAGACGCGGCCAGAGCCGGAGGTAACAGAGGCGGAACTGGCCGGGGCGGCGGGCTTGGTTGCCGGGGCCGGCGTCGAGCCCGTGAGCTTGATCTTCTGCCCCGGGTAGATGATGGTGTTCGCCTGCAGATTGTTCAGCTTCAGCACGGCGAAGGTGTCCAGGCCGTAGCGGCCGGCAACGGCACTGATGGTGTCGCCGCGGGCGATCGTGTAGACGGCGGGAGCCGCGGACTGCGCGGGCCGCATGGCGCTTGGCAGCGTTGCCGGCACGGAGGCGGAGGGGATCAGTGCCGCCTTGAGGGACGTCGTTGCGTCCGCCTGCGCCTGGGCTCGCATGGCAGCCGCGAGGGTTGCGGGGACCGAGCGTACACGCGATTCGGCTGCGGCCGGCTGGGCGATCGCCAGGGAGGAAAGCACGACGGCGGGAAGCGCCGCCGTCGTGGCCGCGATCAGCGGCAGGCTGCGCCCCGGACGGAGCTGTGGCGAACGTGAGGTCGTCATTGGAAAGATCCTCTTCTCAGCGGCAACGCTGCGGTCAGGCCGGTGGAACTGGTGTTACCAGTGTGACAAAAGTTATTTCTGTTACAAATGTGATCTATGTGAATGTCTCATGAATTGGCAATTAGCACAAGAACTGTTTGGCATTCCACAAACCACTCTCCGGCGGAGTGTCGGGCAATTGGTGTCCCGGCGGGGTCCCGGGTGAACCCGGGCGGCATTGCCGCCGGTGGGATGGGCTATGGCCGCTGCCGTCATTTCTGCGCCTGCCGACTAGGCGGCGGGGCACCCGTCGTGGCAATCTTTATGCGTGAGTAATGTAGAAAGCCTCGTGGGCGAATGGCTGCCCCTGCCCGATGTCGCACAGCTTCTGAACGTATCTATTACCAAGGTCCATGCACTTTTGGACGAGCGTGCGCTGGCGGCTGTGAGAATCGGCGACCGGCGCATCCGGTCCGTGCCTGCAGCTTTCATCCAGGACGGGCACGCAGTGGAGAGCCTGAAAGGCACCATTGTTGTCCTCTCGGACGCCGGGTACTCCGATGAGGAACTGATCAACTGGCTCTTTACCCCGGACGAGTCCCTCCGCGGCCGGCCGATCGATGCCCTCCGGGAAGGGCGCAAGACCGAAATCCGACGCAGGGCGCAGTCACTGGCCTGGTAGGAGCCCGCTGGCAGCATCAAGGAGCCGGCAGCATCCCCAAGACGTGCCATGACGGGCCGTGTACAGCGCAAGCCGCTGTGCACGGCCCGCTGCGTTTTGGTCCGGTGTTTCGTTCTGATTAGGCGGCGCGGCTGACCGTGGCCTCTGCCAGCCTGCGGAGCGCGGTCTTGGGCAGCTCCTGAAGCGGCAGGAGGTCCAGGGCGGCGAAGGCCGCCTTGCCGAATTCCTCGATGAGTACCTCGGTGGCCTGGAGCGCACCGCAGTCCACGATGATCCGCCGGATCTCCTCGATGTCCGCGTCGCTGAGATCGGGGCTGCCCAGTTTGGCGTCGATGAACTCTGATTCGGCCGCCGAGGCCTGGTCCAGGGCGAAAGCCACCAAGACCGTGCGCTTGCCCTCACGGAGATCGTCCCCGGCAGGTTTGCCCGTGGTGACGGGGTCGCCGAAGACGCCAAGGACATCGTCCCGCAGCTGGAACGCCTCGCCGAGCGGCAGGGCGAAGGCGGAATAGCCGCGCAGCAGCTCGTCGCCGGCGCCGGCCAGGGCGCCGCCGAGAGCGAGCGGGTGTTCGGTGGAGTACTTGGCCGACTTGAACCGGATGATGGACTGGGCCCGGCTGACTGCCCCGGCGCGGTCCCGCCTGGGCCCGGCGACCTCTTCGAGGATGTCCAGGTACTGCCCGGCCATCACTTCGGCACGCATCAGGTTGAAGATCAGCCGTGCCGGGCTGCCCGAGGCGGCGCGGTGGCCGATTTCCGTGAAGGATTCCTCGCTGAAGGACAGGCAGAGATCCCCGGTCAGGATCGCTGCCGCGTGGCCGAACCGCTCACTGTCCAGCGCCCAGCCCTGGGCCTCGTGCAGTTCAATGAAGCGGCGGTGGACGCTGGGGCCGCCCCGGCGGGTATCCGAGCGGTCAATGATGTCGTCGTGGATCAAGGCCGCAGCCTGGAACAGCTCCAGGGCTGAGCCGGCTGTGACCACCTCGGTGGCGCCTGCCTCCCCGCCCGCGCCACGCCACCCCCAGTAGCACATGAGTGCCCGCAGGCGCTTTCCGCCCGTGACCAGGTTTGAGATCGAGCCCATGAGCGGATCGATGTCCTGGGAGATCGAGGACATGACGGCCTGGCGGCTGGTCAGGAACTCCGTCAGCTGGCCGGCGACGGCGGCCACGTAATCCGCCTGCTCTAGCCTTAGCTGTTCAGCGAGACTCACTTGACGGACTCGGCAGCGACGTTCGCGCCAATCGTGAACGTGGACACGCCTGCTTTCTGCATGACGGAGATGTTCACAGTTTCGTTGTCCCCGCGCAGGAAGTCCTTCGAGGGCAGGGCGCCCACGGTTTCACCGGGTACGGCCTTGAAGCCCTGTGCCTCCAGCGTCTTGGTGTGGAAGGCCAGGACATCTGCGGCAGGGGCGGTGATGCTGCCGACCAGTGCCACGGTTGCCGGCACGGTGGTCTTATCGAAGCTGCTGGAGACCAACTTGGCCCCGGGCATGAGCGGCAGGAGCTTCTGCGGGAAGCCGGGAACCAGCGCGCCAACCGTCGCCGACGTGCCGGGCTGCGCCGAAGGGCTGGGGGGAGCCGTGGTGGAGGACTGCGCAGATGCGGCCGGGTTCGACGCCGACGACGCCGCCGGGCTCGCGGAGCCGGCGGGCGTGCATGCGGCCAAGGCCAATAACGCGCCCGCCGCCGCGATGGCTGCTGCGGCACGTTTGCGCTGTCCAAATACCTTCACAGGGACTTTCCTCCTGGTGTTGAAGCGGAATCAGCCTCCAGTTTAGTCAGTCCCCGGGCATAGGATTGAAGACGTGGGGCCGGACGCAGACAATCAGCAGAGAGTGCAGTCAAATGTGCACCCTCGGGGGCTGCCGAATGCGCAGCCCCACAGCCAGCTTCCCGGCCGCCTGAGCGGGGATTCCCTGCTGGAACTGAGGCGCAGCAGCATCATGCATGTGGACATGGACGCGTTCTTTGTTTCCGTGGAGCTGCGCAGCCGTCCCGAGTTGAAGGGAAGGCCCGTGATTGTGGGCTATCCGGCGGACCGCTCCGTGGTGCTGTCCGCGTCCTACGAGGCCCGGGCGTTCGGCGTCAGATCAGCGATGCCTATGGTGGTGGCGGCACGCATGTGCCCCTCGGCTGTCATTATCGAGCCCCGCCACAAGCTCTACTACGAAGTCTCCGGCCAGATCATGGAAATCTTTGGCTCCATCACCGATCTCGTCGAGCCGCTCAGCGTGGACGAGGCGTTCCTGGACGTCGGGGGAGCCATCCGGCGGCTCGGTCCGCCCCGTGAGATTGGCGAACTGATCCGGGCCCGCGTCTTCCGGGAATTGGGAATCACGGCGTCGGTGGGCATTGCCGCCAGCAAGTTTGTGGCCAAGATCGCTTCCACCCGGTGCAAGCCGGACGGGCTGCTGCTGATCAGGCCCGAGGAAACCGTCCCGTACCTGCACAGCCTTCCCGTCAGTGCGCTGTGGGGCGTCGGCGGCAAGACAGTGGAAGTGCTTGCCCGCAGGGGGATCCGGACGGTGGCAGACGTCGCCGCCTCGCCGCTGCCCTCGCTGCGGAAGCTGCTGGGCGCGTCGGGGGAGCATGTCTACCGGCTCTCCTGGGGCATCGATCCGCGGCCCGTGACGCCGGTCCGGCTGGAAAAGAGCATTGGAGCCGAAGAGACGTTCGCCACTGACACTGCGGATGACGCCCTGCTGCACCGTGAGCTGCTGCGGCTTTCGCACCGGACCGCGGAGCGCCTCCGGGGCGCCGGCATGCACGCCCGCACCGTGGCGCTCAAGCTGCGCTACGCGGACTTTTCCACCATCACCCGCAGCCGCACCGTCAGCACACCGATCGACAGCGCCCAACTTCTTTACGCCGTGGCAGTGCAGCTCCTGGAATCGGTAGGTGAGAGGCCCATGACAGTCCGGCTCGTGGGCATTCGGGCCGAACAGCTGGAAGAGGCTGCCCACGCCCCGCTCCAGCTCAGCCTGGACCGCCGGGACGACAACTGGCGGGCCGCCGAACAAGCCCTCGATGCTGTCACCCGGAAATTCGGCAATAAGTCGGTTCTACCGGCACGGCTCCTGGATCCCGGGGGCCCCCTCGAGTGAGCCCGGCGCAGGGACCGGCGCAGGAATATGGCGGCCCCGCCCCGACAAGGGCTCCAGCGAGGGGTTTCGGACACGGGACAGGGCCTTAAGACTGTCTTTCAGAACAGGCCGCAACAATCTATCCTTATTAATACCTAGGTTTAGGACTACTGGATCGACCGTTCGGGCGACCCGGCCAGCTAAGACCGGCACGGGACTGCTGAATTGCCCCTTTCACCAAGGGCGGTGAATGGGAACCTCTTCGGAATCCCGGGCGTTAGGCGATTAGGGCACTGGATACGTCACGCCCGGACGTTGGCAGACTTGAGGAGGTCGTGATGCCGCTCTCGGAACACGAACAGAAGTTGCTGGAGCAACTTGAGAAGCAGCTGAATGAGGACGACCCAAAGTTTGCAAGCTCGATGGGATCGGTCCCCGGACGCTCTTGGTCCACACGCCACCTCGTCATGGGCGTGCTCGCGACTCTCGCGGGCGTGCTTCTGTTATTGGTCGGCGTGTCCACGCAAATTATCATCGTCGGGGTTGTGGGCTTTGTAGTGATGGGCGCCGGCGTCTATTTCGCCACGATGCGCAGTTCGGCTGTGGGCAGGTCCCGGGCAGCCGGCGGCCGCAAGCAGGGCAAACCCAGGAACTCGTTCATGAGCAACCTTGAACAGCGCTGGGACGAACGGCACGGGGGCGAGTCCTGAACCAATCCGTGACGGCCCCTTAGGCCCTCCACTTTCCGCCACCGGCTCTCCGGGGGACGGCGCGAGACCCGCTTCGGCGGGTCTTTCGCCATTTAAAGCAGAAATTTTGCTCCGGTTCTTGCCCGGGTTCGCCGCGATCGGGCCATAAAAGGGGCGGCGCCGTCGAATTGATTCACCCTGGCGCCGGTCCGAACCGTGAATCGGCCAGGGCGAGTGAGGCAAGCAGGAAAAATCACTCCACTTTCCCCCACCAATCCTGTTTCCCTGCAAATGCTGGGACGAAAGGGGATAAACATCCGCAAATTTGTCTAAACATCCCGGGCGTGTCGTTGACTGTGGAGCGATGTGGAGTAATGTGGAGGGCGTAAGAGGGTAGTTGCAACTCAGGGGACGTTGGACTTTCTAGAACAGACGGGCGGTGGGCCGTGTTTCTCGGCACACATTCGCCGCGTCTGGACGAAAAAGGTCGAATTATCCTCCCCGCGAAGTTCCGCGAGGAACTTGCCAGCGGGCTGGTTCTCACAAGGGGCCAGGAGCGTTGCATCTACGTTTTCAGTGAGGCGGAATTCGGCCGGGTTCACGAGCAGATGCGGGAGGCTCCAATTTCCTCCAAGCAGGCACGTGACTACATCCGTGTTTTCCTCTCTGGAGCCTCGGACGAGGTACCTGACAAGCAGGGGCGCGTGACGATTCCGCCGGCGCTCCGGGAATACGCAGGTCTTGGCCGGGAACTCGCCGTCATTGGCGCAGGTTCCCGCGCGGAGATCTGGGACGCCCAGGCTTGGAGTGAGTACCTGGCCGAAAAGGAAACCGCCTTCTCGGAAACAGACGACGCTATTCCGGGGATTCTCTGAACCCCCACTCATCCACAAGCACACAACGTTCCTTGATCGAGATCTCCAGCCGCCCATCCGGTTGTTGTCCTGGCTCACTTCCCCGGAGCCAGGCCGGCACCGGGTAGGCGCGGATGGGGATCTGGACCAAGGAACGTTGCGTAAGGGCCGCAACCAGCAAACTCCCGCAACGAAAGGACGACGGCATGACTGATCCCGACCAGGCGAAGCCAACGTCCGAACGCCATGTACCGGTCCTCAAGGACCGGTGCATCAATTTGTTGGCCCCTGGCTTCGAGGCTGCCCGGAGCCGCGGCGAGACCCCCGTGGTGATCGACGCGACGCTCGGCATGGGCGGCCACTCCGAGGCCCTCCTGCAGCGCTTTCCCGACCTCCACCTGATCGGCATCGACCGGGACGAGGAAGCCCTGGCCCTGGCGGGGGCGCGTCTGGCGCCCTTCGCGAACCGGACCGACCTCGTTCACGCCGTCTACGACGAAATCCCGGACGTCCTCGCGGACCTGGGCTTCACCGAAGTCCACGGTGTGCTGATGGACCTTGGCGTCTCGTCCCTCCAGCTGGACGAGCGGGAGCGCGGTTTCGCCTACTCCTTTGATGCGCCCCTGGATATGCGGATGGACACCAGCCGCGGCCAGACTGCCGCCGACGTCGTCAACAATTACAGCGAAGAAGAACTCGTCCGGATCATCCGAAAATGGGGCGAGGAGAAGTTCGCCGGCCGCATCGCGAACAGGATCGTGGCCGCGCGTGCCGAAAAGCCCTTCACCACCACCGGCGAACTGGTCGAACAGATCCGGTCCGTGGTGCCCGCCGGTGCCGCCAAGTCCGGCGGCCACCCCGCGAAGCGCACTTTCCAGGCACTCCGGATCGAGGTCAACGAGGAACTGGACGTCCTGGAGCGTGCCATTCCGGCAGCCATCGCGGCCATCGCCCTCGGTGGCCGCGTGGTGGTCATGTCCTACCACTCCCTGGAAGACAAGATCGTCAAGGGCTTCTTCCAGGCCGGGTCGAAGTCCTCGGCCCCGCTCGGCTTCCCGGTCGAGCTCGAAGAGCACAAAGCCGAACTCAAAACCCTGACGAAGGGCACCGAGGTACCTACCGCCGCTGAAATCGCCGAAAACCCCCGTGCAGCCTCCGCCCGGCTGCGCGCCGTCGAACGCATCAAAGCCAGGAGAGCCGCATGAGCACCGCCGCCGTCAACAGCTACCCCGTTGCCCAGGGCGCCACTGCCCGTGCCCTGCCCGGCCTCCGCCCCGGCACTGATCAGACCCGGAAGGCGCGCACTCCGCTTTCTGTGGTCCGCTCCGTGCCCCGCAAGCGCCGCGCACCATTCGTGGTCCTCTGCTTCGGTCTCCTGGCGATTGCCCTCATGGCCGTACTGGTCCTGAACATCTCCGTTTCCTCCGCCCAGTACCAGTTGGTCCAGCTCCGCAGTGAACAGAGCACCCTGACCAAGCAGAACCAGGACCTCACCCAGCAAGTGCAGAACTTCGACGCCCCGCAGAACCTCGCGGCCAAGGCCGCGGAACTGGGCATGGTGGCATCCCTGGCCAAGGGCCAGATCGATCTCTCCACCCTCAGTGTCACCGGCAAGGCCAAACCGGCCGTCAAGGGCGATGCCCCGGGCGCCGTCATCGCCGCACCGGCCGTCGCAGGACAGCTCAACGTCGTTCCGCCTGTCACGGAAAATGAACCGCTGGCCCAGCGCAAGGCGGCGGACACCGTGCCGGCGCCGGCGGCTGCAAAGCCCGCTCCCGCGGCGGCACCTGCAAAGCCCGCTCCCGCGGCGGAGCTCCACGGTGGATCGGTTCCCGCCCCGGCGCAGAAGACCCCCGGGCAGTAACGCTCACTGACCACCAGCAAGGCAAGCAGCAAGGACTCACCGTGGCGAAGAACTCCGGCAAGGCAAGCAAGGCGAAAGCCCCAAACGCCACCCGGCGGCTCCGCTGGGGACTCGGCATCATGCTGGCGCTCCTGCTGGTGGTCGGCGGCAAGCTGTTCATGGTCCAGGGCCTGGACATTGGGGGCATGGCGGAGGCGGCCCTCAATAACCGGCTCACGCCCATAGAGCTGCCCGCGGAGCGCGGCAGTATCCTCGATTCCTCCGGCACGGTCCTGGCCAGCAGCGTCATCCGCTATAACGTCGTGGTGGACCAGACCGTCAACACCAAGACCGACTCGTTCCGCCGGCTCGAAACCATCAAGGGCAAGGACGAACTCGTCAAGGTCACCCGTGACCAGGGCATCTCCGAACTGGCCGGCGTGCTCGGCATGGACCGCGACGCGCTGCGCGATGCCCTGACCGGAACCCAGCGCTACTACATCGTGGCCAAGGACTTGAAACCGGACGTCGAGGACCGGGTGTCCAAGCTGCAGATTCCGGGCATTGTCACCGAAGGCACCAGCAAACGGGTCTACCCCAACGGCTCCGTGGCCGGCGGAATTGTGGGGTTCCTCAAGGACGGCACCACCGGGCAGGCAGGACTCGAACAGACCCAGGACGAGATCCTCAAAGGGACACCCGGCAAGCGCCTGTTCGAAATCGGCGCCGACGGACTGCGCATCCCCGTGGGCGTGGACGAGCTGACGCCGGCGATTAACGGCAAGGACATCAAGCTCACGCTGAATTCGGACCTGCAGTATTTTTCCCAGCAGGCGATTCAAAGCCAAAAAGACAAGCTCGGCGCCGAGTGGGGTGTGATTGTGGTCTCCGACGCCAAGACCGGCAACATCATCGCCATGGCCGATACCGACTCCCCGGATCCCAACGACCCCGGCAAGGTCGCGGCCGAGGACCGCGGCGTCCGGGCCGTCACCGCCTCCTACGAGCCCGGCTCGGTGGAGAAGATGATCACGGCCGCCGCCGCGATCGAAGAAGGCAAGTCCAGCCCGCTGGACACCTTCACCATTCCGCCCACCTACACCGTGGACGGGCAGACCTTCAGCGACGCGTTCGAACACGGCACCGAGCGCCGGACGCTGGCCGGAATTGTCGGCTACTCCATGAACACCGGCACGGTCATGGTGGGCCAGCGCCTGAGCAAGGACCAGCGCCATGACTGGTTGCGGAAGTTCGGGATCGGCGACGCCCCCGACATTGGACTCCCGGCCGAATCCAAGGGCATCCTGACCCCGGCTGACCAGTGGGATGGCCGCCAGCAGTACACCGTCCTCTTCGGCCAGGGCGTCGCCCAATCCACCCTCCAGACCGTCCGGGCCTACCAGAGCATCGCCAACGACGGAGTGATGCTCCAGCCGCGGCTGATCGACAGCTACATCAACCCGGACGGAACCGAGGAAAAAGTCCCGGCCAAGGCCCCGCAGCAGATCGTTTCCAAGGAGACCGCCAAGCAGGTCCGCGACATCCTGGAGAGCGCGGTGACCGAGGGCGAGATCAAGGAGGCCGCGATCGACGGGTACCGCGTGGGCGCCAAGACAGGCACGTCCGAGTCCCCGTGCGACGACGGCAAATCCGGCTTCTGCGGCTTCACGGCCTCCATGGTGGGAATGGCGCCCATGGACAATCCGCGGTTTATTGTTGAGGTGGTCCTGCAACGGCCCAAGGGAAGCATCTACGGAATCACCAACGGACCGGTGTTCCGATCGGTGATGAGCCAGACGCTGCGCACGTTCAACGTCCAGCCCTCCACCGGCGAACCTGCCCGGCTGCCGCAGTACGCCAAGTAGCGCCCGTTCCACCTGGCACCCGGAAGTTACCAGCCGGCGCCACTGCCCAGTGCCTGCCCGCCGGAGCCTATCTCCGTGCGCAGGTCCCGATTCATTCAGTGCCCGATCCACTAGCACCACAACGGAGATCCACTTGTCAGAGCTCACCGCCCCCGATGCTTCCGCGCCGTCCGGCCATGACGCCACCCCGGGCTTTCGGCCCACTGCGGTTGCCGCAGTGCCGCTGTCAGCCATCGGTGCGGCGATCGGCGTCGCCGTTCCCGGGGCATCCAGCTCCGTCCCGGTCACCGGGATCTCCCTGAACTCCCGGTCGGTCCGCCCGGGAGACCTCTACGTGGCCCTGCCCGGCGCCGCACGGCACGGGGCCGACTTCGTGTCCCAGGCCGTCGACGCCGGCGCCGTGGCGGTCCTGACAGACGACGCCGGAGCGCGCCTGCTGGCACTGGCCAATGACATCCCCGTCCCGGTGCTGCTGTCCGCCGAGCCGCGCAGCGTGGTCGGCCGGCTGTCCGCACTCATTTACCAGAGCCGGCCCGACGGCGCCGGGGCGCCGGCCCTCTTCGGCGTGACGGGCACCAACGGCAAGACCACCACCACCTACTTCATCAATGCCCTCTTGCGGGCGCTGGGCAAACGGACCGGGCTGATCGGAACGATTGAGATCCTGGCCGGCGGCGAGCCGATCCCGAGCCTGCTGACCACCCCCGAATCCACGGATGTGCACGCCCTGCTGGCGCTCATGCGCGAACGCGGGCTCGATGCCGCCTCCATGGAAGTTTCCTCGCACGCCGTGTCCTTCCACCGCGTGGACGGCGTGGTGTTCGACGTCGCCGGGTTCACGAACCTCACCCAGGACCACCTGGACCTGCACGGGACCATGGAGGAATACTTCCAGACCAAAGCCCGGCTGTTCACGCCGGAACGCGCCCGCGCCGCGGTGGTGACAATCGACGACGCCTGGGGCCGGAAGCTCGCGGCCGCCGCCGAAATCCCGGTCACAACCCTCGCCGCGGCCGGGACCACCGGCAGCGGGCAGACTGACGCCGACTGGACCGCGGACTGGACTGTGGCCCGGACTGCTCCGCGGGGCCTTGGCTCCGACTTCGTACTCAGGCACCTGGACGGCGCCGAGCTGCGCGTCCACACTGGCCTGCCGGGAGGCTTCAACGTCGCCAACGCAGCACTGGCCACGGTCATGGTGCTCGCCGGCGGCCACGAGCCTGCCGCCGTGCAGGCCGCCCTCGACGCCGCAGACCCCTTCACCGTCGCCGTGCCCGGCCGGATGCAGCTCGTCTCCACGGCCCCGGCGGCCGTGGTGGATTTCGCGCACAACCCCGACGCCCTCGAACGTGCCCTCGAAGCCGTCCGGTCCCCGGAGCCCGGGTCCAAGGTGATCATCGTTTTCGGCGCCACCGGACAACGCGACCAGAGCAAGCGCCCCGCCATGGGGGCCATTGCGGCCCGGCTGGCGGACACCGTAATTGTCAGCGACGACGATCCCCACGACGAGGACGCGGCGGCCATCCGCGCGGACGTCCTTGCCGGGGCCTTGGCGGCCAAGGATGACGAAGGCCTGGACTGCACTGTCCTGGAGGTCTTCCCGCGCGACGCGGCCATCGTGAAGGCCGTAGAGCTCGCCGGAGCCGGGGACACCATCCTCGTGGCCGGGCGCGGGCACGAGGTGTGGCAGGAGGTCAAGGGAGTCAACCTGGCATTGGATGACCGGGTGGAGCTTCGGAACGCCTTGACAGCACGGGGATTCACCGTTCTCGAAGACCACCGGATAGAGTCCTAAACCGAGATGATTGCACTTACAGCGGCGGAAATCGCCGACATAACCAACGGCCGGCTCGCCGCGGAACCGGGAATTACTCCCGCATCCGTGGTGACCGACTCCCGCGAGGCCACGGCGGGTTCCCTCTATGTGGCCAAACCGGGGGAGAACGCCGACGGACACGACTTCGTGGGCGCCGCCTTTGACCGGGGCGCCGTCCTGGCACTCGTCGAGCGCGAAGTCGCCGACGCCGCCGGAACGAACTTTCCCGCCGTCGTCGTTGAGGACGCTGTCCTCGCCATGGGCGCACTGGCTGCTGAATCCGTCCGCCGGATCCGGGCCAGCCGCGCAGCTGCCGGCGCCGCGTTCACGGTGATCGGCATTACCGGTTCCGCCGGCAAGACCACCACGAAAGACCTGCTCGCCGGAATCTTCGCGGCAGCCGGCACTGAAGGCGCCACCGTTGCGCCGCAAGGGTCCTACAACGGCGAGATCGGCGTCCCGCTCACCGTCTTCAAGGCCGACTTCGACACCCGCTACCTCGTCATCGAGATGGGCGCCACGGGTATCGGCCACATCCAATACCTCGCGGACATGGTCCAGCCGGAGATCGGCGTCGTCCTCGGTGTCGGCTCCGCCCATGCCGGAGAATTCGGCGGTATCGACAACATCGCGGTGGCCAAGGGCGAACTCGTGGAGTCGCTCCCGGCCACGGGCACCGCCGTGCTGAACCTGGATGATTCCCGCGTCGCAGCGATGGCCGCCCGGACCCGGGCCCGCGTGCTCGGCTACACCTCCCGCGCGGCCGGCATAGGCCAAGACAACAGCGTCCAGACGGGCATGGCCCAAGCCGATGTGGTGAGGGCAGAGGGTGTGGAACTGAACGCCGACGGCCATCCAGAATTTGAGCTGTTCCTCCCCGGCGACTTGAGCCAGCAAGGACCGACCGAGTACCACGTTGCCGCCAAGCTGATCGGTGCCCATCACATGGCCAACCTCCTCGCGGCTGCGGCCGCGGCGCACGCGGCCGGCATTCCGGGCGCGCAGATCGCCGCCTCGCTCGGTACGCAGGCCGCCGCCAGCCGCTGGCGGATGGAGCGCACGGAGCGTCCCGACGGCGTGACAGTCATCAACGATGCCTACAATGCCAACCCGGAGTCCATGCGGGCGGCACTGCGGACGCTGGCCGAGCTGGGACGCGGCCGCCGCACCTGGGCGGTCCTGGGCGCCATGCTGGAACTCGGCCCGGATTCCATCCGCGAGCACATGGCAGTCGGCACCCAGGTGGTGCGGCTCAACATCTCCCGTCTCGTCGTGGTGGGCCGGGAAGCCCGGTCGCTGTATGTCTCCGCCATCAACGAGGGCTCCTGGGGCGACGAATGTGTTTTCGCCGAGACTGCGGACGAGGCCTACGAGCTCCTTCAAGCCGAGCTCCAGCCCGGCGACCTGGTCCTGTTCAAGTCATCGAACGGCATCGGGCTGCGCCACTTGGGGGATCGGATAGCATTACCCCCACATGCCACCAAGGACTCTCCCGAGCGATCTGCTGAGGGAACTGCCGCCACCGCCACCGAAGGGAGTGCACAGCTGTGATTGCACTGCTGATGGGCGCCGGAATGGCGCTGCTCCTCGCGTTTGTGGGCACCCCGCTGTTTATCCGGTTCCTGGTCCGCAAGGGCTACGGACAATTCATCCGGGACGACGGACCCACCTCCCACCACACCAAGCGCGGCACCCCGACAATGGGCGGCACCGTTGTGGTCGTGGCGGTCCTCGTCAGCTACGGGCTCACGCACCTGATCATGTGGATGATGAACCCGCACTCCCCGGGTCCAAGCGCCTCCGGGCTGCTCCTGCTGTTCCTCATGGTGGGTATGGGGCTGGTCGGCTTCCTGGATGACTTCATCAAGATTTCCAAGCAGCGCAGCCTGGGGCTGGATGCCAAAGCCAAGCTGATCCTCCAGGGTGCCGTGGGCATCATTTTCGCCGTGCTGGCGCTGAACTTCCCCAATGCCGCCGGCCTGACCCCGGCTTCCACCCAGATCTCACTGGTGCGGGATATTCCGTGGCTCAACCTGGCCTTCGCCGGAACCGTGCTCGGCGCCATACTCTTTGTGCTGTGGTCCAACCTGATCGTCACGGCCGCGACCAACGGCGTGAACCTCACCGACGGCCTCGACGGCCTGGCCGCCGGCGCTTCGGTCATGGTGTTCGGGGCGTACACGCTCATGGGCATCTGGCAAAGCAACCAGGCCTGCGGGTCCCCGCGCCAGGCCGGCGGCGGCTGCTACTCCGTCCGCGACCCCCTGGACCTGGCCCTGCTGGCCGCCATCCTGAGCGCGGCGATGGTCGGGTTCCTGTGGTGGAACACCTCGCCCGCGAAAATCTTCATGGGCGACACCGGCTCCCTGGCCATCGGCGGCGCCGTCGCAGCCTTCGCCATCCTGTCCCGCACCGAACTGCTGCTGGCCTTCATCGGCGGGCTCTTCGTCCTCATCACGCTCTCGGTCATCATCCAGGTGGGCTACTTCAAAATCACCAAGGGCAAACGGTTCTTCAAGATGGCACCGCTGCAGCACCACTTCGAGCTCAAAGGCTGGGCCGAAGTCACGGTGGTGGTCCGGTTCTGGATCCTGTGCGGGTTGTTTGTCGCCGCCGGCCTGGGCATCTTCTACGCTGAATGGGTGGTACTCCTGTGACCGGACCGATCCCCGCCCCGCTCACCACCTCACCCCGGCTGCAGGGCCTCACCACGTGGGACTCCGACTGGTCCGGCCTGCGCGTCGTGGTCACCGGCATCGGCGTCTCGGGCTTCGCCGCCGCCGATACCCTGATCGAACTCGGTGCCCGGGTGGTCGTGGTGGACGCCGCGACCAGCGCCAAAGCGCTGGCCCAGGCCGACACGCTCCGCATCGTCGGCGCCGTGGACGTCCTGCTGGGCGAAGAAGCCGTGGAGTCGGTTCCGAAGATCGACGGGCACAAGCCCGACCTCGTTGTCACGTCCCCGGGCTGGCGCCCGGACCAGGCCTTGCTCGCCGCTGCGGCGCGGGCGCACATTCCGGTGTGGGGCGACGTCGAACTCGCCTGGCGGCTCCGCGAACGCAAGGGCCGCAAGACCGCCGACTGGCTGACCATCACCGGCACCAACGGCAAGACCACCACGGTCGGCCTCACCGAGTCCATGCTCCAGGCCGCCGGGCTCAAGGCGATCGCCGTAGGCAACGTCGGGACCCCGATCCTGGACGCCCTGCGCGATCCCGTGGACTACGACGTCTTTGCAGTGGAACTCTCCAGTTTCCAGCTGCACTGGAGCCACTCGGTGTCCCCAGTGGCCAGCGTGTGCCTCAACGTCGCTGAAGACCACGTGGACTGGCACGGTTCGTACGCCTCCTACCTCGCCGACAAGGCCAAGGTCTACGCGAATACGCAGAAGGCCTGCATCTACAACGCCGAGCAGATCGAGACCGAACGCATGGTCGAGGACGCGGACGTGGTGGAAGGCTGCCGGGCCGTGGGCTTCACCACACTGACGCCGGCCATCAGCATGCTTGGGGTCGTGGAGGGGCTGCTGGTGGACCGCGCGTTCATCGCCGAACGCAAGGACAGCGCGGCCGAACTCGCCTCGATTGCTGACCTGGGGTCGGCGGCTCCGCGCCACATGGTGGCGAACGCTCTGGCAGCGGCCGCCCTGGTCCGGGCCTACGGCCTGGCGCCGTCGGCTGTCCGCCAGGGCCTGCTGGACTACCTTCCGGGAGACCACAGGATCCAGCCCGTGGCCCGCCATGAGGGTGTGCTCTGGGTCAATGATTCCAAGGCCACCAACCCGCACGCCGCCGCCGCTGCTTTATCCGCCTTCCAGAACGTGGTGTGGATCGCCGGTGGCTTGTCCAAGGGCGTGAATTACGACTCCTTGATCCAGGAACAGGGCAGCCGGCTCAAAGCCGTGGTCCTGATCGGCGCTGACTCCAGCGATCTGCAGGCCGCACTGAAGCGACACGCGCCGGATGTCCCCGTGATCCTGCCGGCCAAGGGCGAGACTGAAGACGTGCAGACTGCCGTAACGGCCAAAGCCGACGCAGGCCCTTCGCCGATTTTCGGTGAGACTGTGATGGCCCAGGCCGTTGCCTCGGCGGCGCAGCTGGCCGCCTCCGGGGACACTGTGCTGCTCGCGCCGGCGGCTGCTTCCATGGATCAGTTCTCTTCCTATGCTCACCGTGGCGATGCCTTCATCGAAGCTGTCCGCGAGCTCGTGGAAGGGCAGGCTCAGACCAGCGAGGAGTAACAATGGTCAGCACGCCCACACGTACGACGGCGGCACGACCCGCCGGAGGCGGTGCCACCAGTGGCAAGTCCGCCGGCAGCAGGACGCCTTCGGCTACCGCGTCAACGGCCGGCAGGCCCTCCGTCACCCCGGCAGCCCGGGTGCGTGCCTGGAACCGCGGATTCTGGTCGGCGCTCGAAGGCACCGGCAAGTCCCGCAACGGATCCACGTACTACCTGATCCTTGGCTCCACCCTGGCCCTGACGGCGATCGGCATCATGATGGTCCTCTCCGCCTCCAGCGTGGAAGCCATCGCTGCGGGGGAGTCACCGTACTCCGCTGCCCTCAAACAGGGCGGATTCGCCGCCATTGGCCTCTTCGCCATGTTTGTCCTTTCGCGCGTCAACGTCGCCTGGCTCAGGCGCGTGGCCTGGGGGCTCATGTTCTTGGCCATTGCGCTGTTGGGCCTGGTCCTCCTCGTGGGACGCAGCGCCCTGGGCAACCAGAACTGGATCGACGTCGGCCCGTTCACCTTCCAGCCCTCCGAAGCCGCCAAGCTTGCCCTGGCGCTTTGGATGGCCACGGTGCTTGACCGCAAAGCCAAGCTCCTCCAGGAGTGGCGCCACGCGCTCATTCCGGTCGTGCTCCCGGGCGCTATTGTGGTCCTTGGCCTCATCCTCGCCGGAAACGACCTCGGCACGGCCATGATTGTGATGATCATTGTGGCCGCCGCACTGTTCTTCGCCGGAGTCCGGCTCTCCTTCTTCGGCATTTCCGGGGCGTTACTGGCCATAGGCGCGACCGTCCTCGCCGTCACGAGCCCGAACCGGATGTGCCGTATCCTGTCATGGACGGGCCAGACCTGTGCCGATGGCTCCGACCTGAACTACCAGTCCACCAACGGTCTGTACGGGCTCGCGTCCGGCGGATGGTTCGGCGTCGGACTGGGCCAGAGCCGGCAGAAGTACAGCTGGATCCCGGAAGCGCACAACGACTTCATCTTCGCGATCATCGGCGAGGAACTCGGACTGGTGGGCACGCTCGTGGTCCTGGTCCTCTTCGCTATCCTCGGCACCGCCATCTACCGCGTCGTCGTCGCACAGCACGATGTCTTCCACCGCGTCCTGGCCGGCGCGATCATGGTCTGGCTGCTGGGCCAGGCCAGCGTCAACATGGCCGTGGTCACGGGGCTGGCACCGGTGATCGGCGTCCCGTTGCCCTTCATTTCCTACGGCGGCTCGGCCCTGCTGATGTCGCTGTGCGCAATCGGCGTCGTCCTGTCCCTGGCCAGGGCCCAGATGGACCCCGGCATGCAGCCGAAGAAGATGCTCAGGTTCGGCCCGGCCGCGTTCGCGAATTCCGTGCGGAGCGCCCGCGCTGCCCGGGCCACCAGCAATGCAGCCAGCCGATCCGCCGCCCGTGAAGCCTCCCGTCCCGCCACCAAGGGCGCCGGGAACGGATCCGGGAGCCCGTCTCGGAGTGCCGCCAAAAATTCATCGGCCAAAATCCCCAACAGCAAGAACCCCACCAGCAAGAACCCCACCGGCAAGAACCCCACCGGCAAGAACCCCACCAGCAAGAACCCCGCCTCCAAGAACCGTACGAAAGCGTAAACAGCCCTTCATGAACACCGAGTCGCCCTTGTCCGTGGTCCTCGCCGGCGGCGGAACCGCCGGTCATATCAGCCCGCTGCTGGCCATTGCCGGCGCCCTCCGGCAGTCCCGCCCCGGAGTGCAGCTCCTGGCTGTCGGGACTCCAGGAGGGATGGAAGAGCGGCTGGTACCGGCCGCCGGGCTGGACCTCGCCACCATCAGCCGGGTCCCGCTCCCGCGCAAGCCTTCCACGGACCTGCTCCGGCTTCCCGGGCGGATGGCCGGTGCCGTGAAGCAAGCGGGCTCCATCCTTGATGAGGCAGCCGCCGACGTCCTGGTGGGAGTCGGCGGCTATGTGTGCACGCCGATGTACCTCGCGGCCCGGCGCCGGAAGATCCCGATCGTGGTCCACGAGGCCAACACCCGCCCCGGCCTGGCAAACCGGGTCGGCGCACGCCTCGGCGCCCACGTGGCCGTCGCCTTCGCCGCGACCAAACTGGGCCGCGCGCGGCACGTGGGCATGCCCATGCGCCCCGAGATCTCCGGCCTCGACCGCGCTGCCGCCCAGGCCGGGGCGCGGCAGGCGCTCGGACTGGACGCGGACAAACCGACGCTGATCGTCACGGGCGGCTCCTCGGGCGCCCAGAGCATCAACCGGTCCCTCGCCGCGGCCGTCGGAGCCCTCGCCGACGCCGGCGTGCAGACCCTGCACATCACCGGTCGCGGCAAGTCCGTGCACGACGCCGACGGCAAGCCGCTCGCCGCGCCGGGCTACCGGCAGGTGGAATACGTGGACGGCATGGAAACTGTTTACGCCGCGGCTGACCTGCTGCTGGCCCGTGCCGGAGCCGCCACGGTCTGCGAGGTGGCCGCGGTGGGCGTCCCCGCCGTCTTCGTCCCCCTGCCCATTGGCAACGGCGAGCAGGCGCTGAACGCGGCGGGCCTGGTCGCGGCAGGCGGCGCCCTGATCGTCGACGACAAGGCCTTCTCCGCTGACTGGATCCGCGAGAACATCATTCCCCTGCTGCTGGACACGGACAAGCTGGCCCGGATGGCCGCCAGCTCCGAACAGCTCGGGATCCGGAACGCGGACCGGCGCATGGCCGATCTCATCCTCGAAGTCGCGTCCACAAACCAGCACGGCAGGAAGCAGTAAAGCAATGACCCAGCCCCAGCACGGAACCCGTTCCCTGGCATCCCTCGGCCGCGTCCACTTCATCGGCATCGGCGGCGTCGGCATGTCCGCCGTTGCCCGCATCATGGTGGCGCGCGGCATCCCGGTGAGCGGCTCCGACGCCAAGGCGCTGCCCGTCATGGCGGATCTGGCAGCCGCCGGGGCCCGGATCGCCGTCGGCTACGGTCCCGGGAACCTCGGCGACGCCCAGACGGTGGTCGCCGGCTCTGCGATCCGGCCCGACAACCCCGAGCTCGCAGCGGCCCGCGCCGCCGGGCTCCCGGTGCTGCACCGCTCCGAGGCGCTGGCCGCCACCATGGCGGACGACACCGTGGTGGCAGTGGCCGGAACGCACGGCAAGTCCACCACGACCTCCATGATCACGGTGCTGCTGCAGGGCGCCGGACTGGACCCGTCGTTCGCCATCGGCGCCAACGTCCCGGCGCTCGGCGTCAACGCGGCCCACGGCACCTCGGGAATCTTCGTCGCGGAGGCCGACGAGTCGGACGGCTCCTTCCTGAACTACCGCCCCACGATCGCCGTGGTGACCAACGTCGAGCCGGATCACCTGGACTTCTACGGCACCGCCGAGGCCGTCTACGCCTCCTTCGACAGCTTCACGGCCCTGCTCCCGGCGGACGGCGTCATGGTGGCCTGCGCGGACGACCCCGGGGCCAGGGCCCTCGCCGAGCGCACCCTGGCCCGCGGCAACACCCGCGTGGTCCTGTACGGGACGGCGGCCGACGCCGCCATCCGGCTGCACGACGCCGAACCGGGGCGGATGGGGATCTCGACAGCGGCCGGCACCTTCGGCGTCGAACTCCAGGTTCCGGGCCGGCACAACGCGCTCAACGCTGCCGCCGCCTTCGCCGTGGCGGTCGAACTCGGCGTCGCGCCGGAGACCGCGGCTGCGGCACTGGCCCACTTCTCCGGTGCCTCGCGCCGTTTCGAATTCAAGGGGGAAGGGCGGGGCGTCCGCGTCTACGACGACTATGCCCACCACCCCACGGAAGTCCGGGCCGCCCTGTCCGCGGCACGGGCCGTCGCCGGGGAGCATAAGGTGCACGTACTCTTCCAGCCCCACCTGTTTTCCCGGACCCGCGAGTTTGCGCGCGAGTTCGCCGAAGCCCTCAACACGGCGGACACGGCCTTGGTCCTGGACATCTATCCTGCCCGCGAAGATCCCATTCCCGGCGTCACCAGCGGGCTGATCGCCGAGCACCTGGGCTCCGGCGGCCGCCTCGTGGGACCGGGCGGGGAGGCTGTGGAGGCTCTGCTGGCGGACGCCGGACCCGGGGACATCGTCCTGACAGCCGGCGCGGGCGACGTCACGGCCTACGGGCCGCTGATTGTCGACGCCCTCACGGTCGAGGCCGCCGGTGCCTAGCACCAGGCGCCCCACCTACCGGGGCGGATCCAACGCTTCCGGAACCGGCTCCCGGCCGCCCGGCGGAGCGGGCACGGATGTCATTTCGGCGTCCAAGAACGCCGCGGACACGGCCGGCGGCAACGCACAGAACCCGCGGAACCCGCAGGGCACATCGGGCAAAGAGCCCGGCA
The DNA here is from genome assembly GCF_040676555.1 of Arthrobacter sp. LAR12-1-1.1. NCBI lineage: Bacteria > Bacillati > Actinomycetota > Actinomycetes > Micrococcales > Micrococcaceae > Arthrobacter > Arthrobacter sp. LAR12-1-1.1. Next base: position 89,578 of record NZ_JBEGIG010000002.1, read on the forward strand.
ACGTGCTCTCCTTCCCCGAGCCCAAGGGCAAACGCCGCCGGCGCATCGTGCTCAGTACCATCGGCATCGTGGCCGTGCTGATGGCGGGGATCGTCGCAGCCGCCGTGTACTCGCCTGTGCTCGCCCTGCGGACGGTCACGGTGGAGGGCACGAAGATGCTGAACCCGGATCAGGTTCAGGCCGCCCTCGCGCCGCTCCAGGGCAAGCCCCTGCCGCAGATCAGCGAGGAGGAGGTCACGGCCCTGCTCAAGCCGCTGGTCCAGGTCAAGGACGTCACCGTGAAGGCGCTGCCGCCCGCCACCTTGCAGGTTCACGTCACCGAGCGCATTCCCGTGGCCCTGGTCAAGCAGGGCAAGACATTCCAGCTGGTGGACGTCGACGGCGTCCAGCTCAGCACCACCGCGGATGCCGCCACGGTATCGCTCCCGGTGATCGACGGCGGCAGCGGGACGCTGCCGAAGGACCTGTTCCAGGCCATCACTGCGGTGCTGGGGGCACTGCCGGCGGATGTGCTGGCGCGGCTCTCCAACGCCTCCGCCGCCTCCGCCGACGCCGTCGAACTCAAACTCGTCGACGGGCAGACAATCGTCTGGGGCAACGCGGGGGAGAAGGAGCTGAAGGCGCGGGTCCTTTCGGCCCTCCTGAAGGTCCCGGCCGATCCGAAGAACCCCGTCAAGGTCTACGATGTCAGCGTGCCCCGGCACCCTGTCACCCGGTAGCTGCGGCCACTTCCGCCGCGCTCCGGGACTCCGGACGTGGCGCCGGCAGGCACACGGATGCGTCCGCGCACTCGCCGAGGGGCGAGCGCGGGACGTCCAGCCGCCCGCGGGAGTACATACAGGGGCTATTTACCCGGTATTACCGCGACACGCGGCGCCGGTTATTGAATGTCCCCGGCATAGGAAATACCGTCACAGACATGAGTTACTTGACATAACTATAACCTTCAAGTCGAAGGTTAAGGTTCAAAGCTTCAAGCAGGACTCGACCAGATTTCGCATTAGTACACGAACAAGGGACACGTAACGTGGCAGCTCCGCAGAATTACTTGGCCGTCATCAAGGTCGTCGGCATCGGCGGCGGTGGCGTGAACGCAGTCAACCGCATGATCGAGGTCGGTCTTCGCGGCGTCGAATTCATCGCCATCAACACCGATGCCCAGGCATTGTTGATGAGCGATGCCGACGTCAAACTCGACGTCGGGCGTGAGCTGACCCGTGGTCTCGGTGCTGGCGCGAACCCTGAGGTTGGCCGGCAGGCCGCGGAGGACCACGCCGATGAAATCGAAGAGGTCATCCGGGGCGCGGACATGGTCTTCGTCACCGCCGGCGAAGGCGGCGGAACCGGTACAGGCGGCGCCCCCGTCGTCGCCCGGATCGCCCGTTCCCTTGGCGCCCTAACCATCGGCGTCGTGACGCGTCCCTTCACCTTCGAGGGCCGCCGCCGGGCCGGCTCCGCCGAGGCCGGCATCGACGCACTGCGCGATGAAGTCGACACCCTGATCGTGATCCCGAACGACCGTCTGCTCTCCATCAGCGACCGCAACGTCTCGGTCCTGGATGCGTTCCGCTCCGCCGACCAGGTGCTGCTCTCCGGCGTCCAAGGCATCACGGACCTCATTACGACCCCCGGCCTGATCAACCTCGACTTCGCCGACGTCAAGTCCGTCATGCAGGGTGCCGGTTCCGCGCTGATGGGCATTGGTTCTGCCCGCGGCGAAGACCGTGCCGTCAAGGCCGCGGAACTGGCCATCGCCTCGCCGCTGCTGGAGGCATCGATCGACGGCGCCCACGGTGTCCTGCTCTCCATCCAGGGCGGCTCGGACCTTGGCCTGTTCGAAATCAACGAGGCTGCCCGCCTGGTCCAGGAAGTCGCCCACCCGGAGGCCAACATCATCTTCGGCGCCGTGATCGACGACGCCCTCGGCGACGAGGCACGCGTCACCGTCATCGCAGCCGGCTTCGACGACGTGAAGGCCACCTCGCCGTCCATGGACCAGTCCCTGCCGGCCGCGCCGCAGCGGCCCGCGTCCGCCGCCCCCGCTCCGGCGCAGGCACCCGCCTCCGCCCCGGTGCAGCCGCTGCACGCCACTGTCGGCGCCTCCGGCTACGGCGGCTGGGGCCAGCAGCGTCCCTCAGCCATACCGGCTGACTCGGGCTTCGACGTCGACCTGCCGGCCGTCGTGGAGCCGGACCTGTCCGGCCGGCACTCCGATGACCTGGATGTCCCGGACTTCCTCAAGTAAATCGTTCTGCTTCAGCATGGCACCGCCGCCCGGCGGTGCCATGCTGCTTTGCGGCGGGTTACGGTGGATTGTATGAACGTAGGTATTCCGGACATGTCGATGGCGGTGTTGTGATTGTTTTGCTGGCGGGCTGAAGTCCGGCCGGGCGTGTGGGTGGCCTTCACCGACGCCGGAGCCGGGAACCTGGCACTGCATGTTGGCGACGACCCCGCGGCGGTCCGCCGCCGGCGCGCGGAGCTCGAAGCGGCCGCCGGGCTAGGTGGGCGATCCTTCCGGTACATGAACCAGGTCCACGGCAATGACGTCGCCACGATCGTTGGCTCCACGGCCGCACCGGCGGCAGCGGACGCCGCGGGCCAGGTTCCGGCAGCCCCCACGGCCGATGCCATGGTCTCCCTGACCGAGCCGCTGGCCGTCCTGGTGGCGGACTGTGTGCCGGTGGTACTGGTCGGCGAGGACGCTGCTGGGGCACCCGTCCTCGGGGTCGTCCATGCCGGACGGCCCGGCGTTGCCGCCGAGGTGGTGCCGGCCGCTGTGGCCCGCCTGCGGGAGCTCGGCGCGGACCGCATCAGCGCCTGGGTGGGGCCCTCGGTCTGCGGCCGCTGCTATGAGGTCCCCGAATCGCTGCGCGCGGACGTTGCCGCCACCGTGCCTGCCACCTGGTGCACCACGTCCACCGGCACCCCCGGCCTGGACCTGCCGGCAGGTGTCAGGAGCCAGCTGGAAGCAGCGGGCGTCGCGATCGAATACTCCGGGGGCTGCACCCTCGAGGACAACACCCTGTTCTCCTACCGCCGCAACAGCCACACCGGCCGCTTCGCCGGGCTGGCATGGACGGACGGGACTGACGGGACGCACGGGACGGACGGGAACAGGGCGCATGGCCATGACTGAGCCGGTGGACGTACCGGACACAAACACGTACAGGCCGGTCAACGTGCCGGGGGAGAGCCGGCAGGACGCGCTGGAGGGCCCGCGGCTTGCCCAGCTGGACGCGAACCTCTCGGCCGTCCGCCGCAGGATCGACGCCGCCGTTACCGCCGCCGGCCGCACGGCGACGCCACCACGCCTGATCGTCGTCACCAAGTTCCATCCGGCGCAGGACGTCCGGCGACTGGCGTCGCTGGGCGTCACCGACGTCGGCGAAAACCGGGACCAGGAGGCCGCGGAAAAGGCGGCGCAGCTCGAAGACCTCGGCCTGAGCTGGCACTTCATCGGCCAGCTCCAAAGCAAGAAGGCCAAGTCCGTGGTGAAGTACGCCGCGTCCGTGCACTCCGTGGACCGGGAAGCCCTGGCTTCCGCACTCGCCAAGGCGATGGCAGCCGAAAGTGAACGCACCGGGCGCCCGCCCCTGGACTGCTTCATCCAGGTCAGCCTGGACGAGGCCTCCGGGGCGCACCGCGGCGGCGCAGCCCCCGACGAGGTCCCGGCACTGGCCGAGCAGCTGGCCGGTGCTGCCGGGCTAAGGCTCGCGGGCGTCATGGCCGTCGCCCCGCTCGGGGCGGATCCGGCGGCCGCCTTCGAAAATCTGGCACGCATTTCCGGGCGGCTGAGAGAACAATTTCCGGACGCCACGGGAATATCCGCCGGAATGAGCCAGGACCTCGAAGAGGCCGTCCGCTTTGGGGCGACACACCTGCGCATTGGCTCCGATATTCTCGGTCCGCGTCCGGCCCTGCGGTAAGTTCGAACGTATTGGAAGGTAATGGCGGGGATTCCAAGGCTATCTAGTCATTAAGCGGCCCGCTTACGGACAAGATTAGGAGTCGACCATGGCTGGCGCTCTGCGCAAGACAATGATCTATCTTGGGCTCGCCGACGGCGACGAACACTACGAGTCTGAGCACCCCACACCGCACAAGGATGAGGACGAATCCATGGAGCAGGACCGCGAGGAACGACGTGCGCCGGCGCCCGTCCGCGAGGTCCCCCGGGAAGAGCCTCACGCCGCTGAAGAGGAATATCGCGCACCTGTGACACCCATCAAGCGTGCGGCATCGAGCCGCGAAGAGACCACCGGACTCCGGCAAATCACTACCATCCACCCGCGGTCGTACAACGACGCCAAACTCATCGGCGAAAGCTTCCGCGACGGCATCCCCGTCATCATGAACGTCACCGACATGGGGGAGGCCGACGCCAAGCGCCTCGTGGACTTCTCCGCCGGACTGGTTTTCGGCCTCCGCGGCAGCATCGAACGGGTGACGAACAAGGTCTTCCTGCTCTCGCCGTCGTACATCGAAGTCATTGGCGATGACAAGAAGGTCAGCGAGACGCAGGCAAGTTTCTTCAACCAGAGCTAGGCCCGAATATTCGGTACGGATGCCAGGCGGGGACACCTGCCTGGCATCCCTGCGGAATTATCCGTGTTGAAATAGAAGTGACACTTTCCTTAGGACACTGCGGTATCCGGAATGAACATGGAGATATGAGTTAGCTCATGGGATTTGTTTTCGGGCTCGTCTATATCGCGCTGTTGCTATTTTTTGTGGCGTTGATCATCCGCCTGGTCTACGACTGGGTGCAGATGTTCGCCCGAAGCTGGCGGCCGCGCGGTTTGGCACTCGTGGCCGCCCATGCTGTGTATTCGGTCACGGACAAGCCCCTCAAGCTGCTCCGCCGGCTCATCCCGCCGCTGCGGCTGGGCGGAATATCGCTGGACATTGGCTTCCTGCTGCTGTTCGTGGCCGTCAGCGTGGCGATGTGGATCGTCAAGGGCCTGGTGTACGCCCAGCCTGTCGCAGCATGAGCCACCGGGCCGAGCAGGGGACTTGCCCGGGCCGAGGCCCAACCGAAAGAAACTCCGGTTTGACACTGCGGTGTTGAATTAGAGGAACCAGACCATATTTAGGTACCGTAGTTTTGACGGCCGGAAGGCCTACTGACTAACTAGACCAACGAGGTGACCAGATGGCTTTGACGCCAGAAGACGTTGTCAACAAGCGCTTTCAGCCGACCAAGTTCCGCGAAGGCTACGACCAGGACGAGGTTGATGACTTCCTGGACGAGATCGTCGTCGAACTTCGGCGCCTGAACCAGGAGAACGACGAGCTCCGCAAGAAGCTCGCCGAATCCGGCGCCGGCACGCCTGCCAGCTCCGCAGCCGCCGCACCCGTGGTGGAGAAGGTCCCGGCGCCCGTCAAGGCCGAGAAGGAAGACACCGCCAAGGCCGAGGCCGAGGCCAAGGCAAAGGCAGCAGCCGCTGAAGCTGCCAAGAAGAAGGAAGCCGAGCAGGCTGCCAAGGCAGCCCAGGCAGTCCAACCGGCACGTAACGCTGCCACCCCGGCTTCCGAGTCCGCCGCCGGCCTGCTGGCCATGGCGCAGCAGATGCACGACAAGCACGTCGCCGACGGCGAGCAGCAGCGGGACAAGATCATCGCTGAAGCCCAGATCGAGGCCAGCAGCCTTGTCAACGATGCGCAGGAAAAGTCCCGCAAGATCCTTGGTGCCCTCGAGCAGCAGCGCTCCGTGCTCGAACGCAAGGTCGAGCAGCTTCGCGGCTTCGAGCGTGACTACCGCTCACGCCTGAAGGCCTACATTGAGGGCCAGCTCCGTGACCTCGATGCCCGTGGCTCCGTTGCGGCCCCTGAGGTCGAGGCCAACAGCTAGGCAAAAGCCAAGTATTCTGAAAGTCGGTGGCTGAGGTTTCCTCGGCCGCCGGCTTTTCATTTTTCCGCAACGTGCCGCCACCGGTCCGGTGCACGGCGCTTGCCGGGTACCCGGCCCCTGGTCTCCGCACTGGCTCCCGAACGAAAGCCCTATGACTGACGCACCATCACCAGACGCCATTCAGCCTGTCGACGCGGCACAGCCCGTGCAGGCCCGGCCGCGCCGGGCCAAGCTGTTTGTCCTGTTCGCTGCCTTCGCGGTGTTCGCCTATGTGTTCGACCAGCTGACCAAGCTCTGGGTAACGAGCACCATGACTGAGGGCGAGCGGATCGCCGTTTTTCCACCGCTGCTGCACTGGTTCTACATCCGCAACTCCGGGGCGGCGTTTTCGATCGGCGAGAACGTCACGTGGGTGTTCACGATCATCATGGCGGCCGTGTCTGTCGCAATCCTGCTGCAGCTGCGCAAGCTCGGCTCGCTCTGGTGGGCGTTGGCGCTGGGACTGCTGCTGGGCGGCGCACTCGGCAACCTGACGGACCGGCTGTTCCGCGAGCCCTCGTTCGCAATGGGCCACGTGGTGGATTTCATCCAGCTGCCAAACTTTGCGATCTTCAACATCGCCGACTCGGCCGTGGTTTCCGCCGTCGTGATTATCTGCCTGCTCACCTTCCGCGGGATCTCCCTGGACGGCTCGCGCCACACGAAGGATACGGTGGCCAAGGATGTCTGAGAACACCCCGGATAACGCGACAGCCGCGGGGCCCTTGCGGTTCACCGTCCCGGAGGACCTGGCCGGTTCCCGCGTGGACGCAGGCCTGGCCAGGCTGATGGACATCTCCCGGTCCCAGGCGGCCGCCCTGATCGCGGAGGGCAACGTCTCCAGCGATGCCAAGCGGGTTGGGAAGTCGCTCAAGCTCACCCCCGGCACCGTGCTCGACGTCGTCGTGCCGGACCGCAGGGACCCCCTGGAAATCGTGGAGGAAGTAGTGGACGACCTGTTGATCCTGCTGGACGATGACGAGTTTGTTGTCATCGACAAGCCGGTGGGTGTGGCAGCCCATCCCTCGCCCGGCTGGGTGGGACCCACGGTGGTCGGTGGCCTCGCCGGTCTCGGCTACCGGATCTCGACGTCGGGCGCCCCCGAGCGCGCGGGCATCGTCCACCGGCTCGACGTCGGGACCTCCGGCGTCATGGTGGTCGCCAAGACCGAAAACGCCTACACCGTGCTCAAGCGGGCCTTCAAGGAACGCACCGTGGACAAGGTTTACCACGCCGTCGTCCAGGGCCTTCCCGACCCGCTGGCGGGAACCATCGACGCGCCCATTGGCCGCCACCCGGGCCATGACTGGCGCTTCGCCGTGATCGAGGACGGCCGTGATTCAGTGACGCACTACGAGGTCCTGGAAGCCTTCGGGAAGGCCTCGCTCGTGGAGGTGCACCTCGAAACGGGCCGCACCCACCAGATCCGTGTGCACTTCGCGGCCCTGCGGCACCCCTGCGCCGGTGACCTCACCTACGGCGCGGACCCGCGGCTGGCCGCCAACCTCGGACTGACCAGGCAGTGGCTGCACGCCCGGGAACTCTCCTTCGACCACCCGCGGACGGGGGAGCGGGTTACCGTCAGCAGCGAGTACCCGCAGGACCTGAAGTATGCGCTCGAGGTCCTGGAATCCGGGAACGCCTGAGCTGTCCGGCGCGGGCGGCCGGATCCACTCCGGTCCCAGTTTGCTCTTAGTTTCCGCGGCGGATCCCGCCGGCCTGTCCGGCAGGTTCCGTTCCGGCCGTCGTGGTTGCACGCCGCCGTCGTGGCACGGCACTAGAATGGTGCGGTGACTTCCAGCAACGACTCGTTTGTCCATCTCCACAACCACACCGAGTACTCGATGCTGGACGGTGCCGCCCGGCTCGGTGAGCTGTTCGACGAAACCGAGCGGCTCGGCATGCCGGCCCTCGCCACGACGGACCACGGCTACCTGTTCGGCGCCTTCGACTTCTGGAAGCGGGCAACCGACCAGGGCATCAGGCCCATCATCGGCGTCGAAGCCTATGTGACTCCCGGGACCGCACGCACGGACAAGACCCGTGTGCGGTGGGGCGAGGAGCACCAGCGCAAGGATGACATTTCCGGCGGTGGCTCCTACACGCACATGACCCTGCTCAGCTACAACAACGTGGGCATGCGGAACCTCTTCCGGGCTTCCTCGATCGCCTCACTGGATTCGGTCTTCGGCAAATGGCCCCGGCTGGACCGTGAGCTGCTGAACACGTACTCGGAAGGGCTCATCGCCACCACCGGCTGCCCGTCCGGTGAAGTCCAGACCCGGCTGCGCCTGGGCCAGTACCGCGAAGCGCTTGAGGCCGCGGCCGAGTTCCGCGACATCTTTGGTGCGGAGAACTACTTCTGCGAGCTCATGGACCACGGCCTGGACATCGAGCGGCGCGTCACCGGTGACCTGCTGCGCCTGGCCAAGGACCTGAACCTGCCGCTGGTGGCCACCAACGACCTGCACTACACGCACGAGCACGACGCGAAGGCGCATGAGGCCCTGCTGGCCATCCAGTCCGGTTCCACGCTCCTGGAGCCGACCTACGACAACGGCGGTTCGCGCTTTGCCTTCTCCGGCAGCGGCTACTACCTGAAGTCACCGCAGGAAATGCGGGAGCTGTTCCGCGACCACCCGGAGGCGTGCGACAACACGCTCCTGATCGCCGAGCGCTGCGAAGTCTCGTTCAACACCGGCGCCAACTACATGCCGCGGTTCCCCTGCCCGGAAGGGGAGGACGAAACGTCCTGGCTGGTCAAGGAAGTCGATAAGGGACTTCAGTACCGCTATCCCAAGGGCATCCCGGACAAGGTCCGCAAGCAGGCCGACTATGAGCTGGAAGTCATCACCTCCATGGGCTTCCCGGGCTACTTCCTCGTGGTGGCCGACTTCATCAACTGGGCCAAGAACAACGGCATCCGGGTCGGTCCCGGGCGCGGCTCCGGTGCCGGCTCCATGGTGGCGTACGCCATGCGCATCACCGACCTTGACCCGCTGCACCACGGCCTGATCTTCGAACGCTTCCTCAACCCGGACCGCGTCTCGATGCCTGACTTCGACGTCGACTTCGATGACCGGCGCCGGTCCGAAGTGATCGATTACGTCACGCGCAAGTACGGTGACGAACGTGTGGCGATGATCGTCACCTACGGCACCATCAAGACCAAGCAGGCCCTCAAGGACTCCTCGCGCGTGCTGGGCTATCCGTTCAGCATGGGCGAGCAGCTGACCAAGGCGCTGCCGCCGGCCGTGATGGCCAAGGACATTCCGCTGGCCGACATTCAGAACTCCCAGTCCAAGCGCTACAGCGAGGCGGGGGACTTCCGCCAGCTGATCAGCACTGACCCGGAGGCCGCCAAGGTCTTCGAGACGGCACTGGGCATTGAGGGCCTGAAGCGGCAATGGGGCGTGCACGCCGCCGGTGTCATCATGTCCTCGGACCCCATCATCGACGTGATTCCGATCATGCGCCGCTTCCAGGACGGCCAGGTCATCACCCAGTTCGACTATCCGACCTCCGAAGGCCTCGGCCTGATCAAGATGGACTTCCTCGGGCTGCGAAACCTGACGATCATTTCCGATGCCCTGGAAAACATCAAAATGAACCGGGGCATCGACCTCGACCTCGAAACCCTTGAGCTGGATGACACGGCGTCCTACGAGCTGCTGGCCCGGGGAGACACGCTGGGCGTTTTCCAGCTCGACGGCGGACCCATGCGCTCCCTGCTCAAGCTGATGAAGCCTGACAACTTCGAAGACATCTCCGCCGTGCTGGCCCTCTACCGGCCCGGACCCATGGGCGCCAACGCGCACACCGACTACGCGCTGCGCAAGAACAAGATCCAAGAGGTCATCCCGATCCACCCGGAGCTGGAGGAACCGCTGTCCGAAATCCTCGGCGGGACCTACGGGCTGATCGTGTACCAGGAGCAGGTTATGGCCGTGGCGCAGAAGCTCGCGGGCTATACCCTGGGCCAGGCGGATATCCTGCGCCGCGCCATGGGCAAGAAGAAGAAGTCCGAGCTGGACAAGCAGTTCGCCGGCTTCTCCCAGGGCATGCAGGACAACGGCTATTCCATGGCCGCGGTCAAGACCCTCTGGGACATCCTGCTGCCGTTCTCCGACTACGCCTTCAACAAGGCCCACTCGGCCGCGTACGGCGTCATCTCCTACTGGACGGCGTACCTGAAGGCGCACTACGCGCCGGAGTACATGGCGGCCCTGCTGACTTCGGTGGGGGACGATAAGGACAAATCGGCCATCTACCTCAACGAATGCCGGCGGATGGGCATCACCGTGCTGCCGCCCGACGTCAATGAGTCAGCCCTCAACTTCACCCCTGTTGGCACTGACATCCGCTTCGGCATGGGCGCCATCCGCAATGTCGGCGTGAACGCCGTCGAAGCCATGGTGGTGGCGCGCGAAAAAGAAGGCGCCTACACGTCCTTCAAGGACTACCTCATGAAGGTCCCCGCGGTGGTCTGCAACAAGCGGACCATCGAATCGCTGATCAAGGCCGGTGCCTTCGACTCGCTGGGACACCACCGCCGGGCTCTGGCCATGATCCATGAAGAGGCGATCGACTCCGTCATCACGCTCAAGCGCAACGAGGCGATTGGCCAGTTCGACCTCTTCGCCGGCTTTGAGGACCAGGAGCCCGAGGCGTCGCTCAGCACGGAAATCCCGGACCTGCCGGAATGGGAGAAAAAGGACAAGCTGGCGTTCGAGCGCGACATGCTGGGCCTCTACGTCTCCGACCACCCGCTGCAAGGTTTGGAAGGGCTCCTGAGCCAGCACGCCGACCGGTCAATCACCTCGATCATCGCCGAAGACGGCCCGCCGGACGGCTCGATCGTGACCATCGCGGGAATGATCACCTCGCTCAGCCGAAGGATCGCCAAGGCGAGCGGCAACGCCTACGCCCGCGCCGAAATCGAGGACCTCGCCGGTTCCATGGAGGTCATGTTCTTCGGCCAGGTCTACGGCCCCATCGCCTCGGTGCTCGCGGAGGACCTGATTGTGGTGGTCAAGGGTCGCCTGCAACGGCGCGACGACGGCGCCGTCACCTTGAACTGCATGGAACTTTCCGTGCCGGACCTCAGCGACAGCCAGAACGGGCCCGTGGTGATCACCATGGCCACGCACAAGGCCACCGAGGCCGTGGTCACTGAGCTGGGCGACGTGCTGCGCACCCACCGCGGAAACTCCGAGGTCCGGCTGCACCTGCAGGGCGACACTCGGGTGGAGGTCATGGGCCTGCCGGTGCATTTGCGCGTCAACCCGAGCCCGTCGCTGTTCGGCGATTTGAAGGTGCTGCTGGGCCCGACGTGCCTGGATAACTAGCCGCAGTCACTAACGCATGCCGCTAGCCCCGGTCACTAGCGCCGGCGACTAGCCCGGTCACCAGTGCCGGCCAGCGGTCCCTAGATCTCGTAGTCGAGCGGAACCGGCTGGCTGTACGCCCCGGAGTGGTAGAGCAGGGGAACGCCGTCGTCGCCGACCTGGCCCTCCACCACCTCGACCACCACAACGGCGTTGTTCTCAAAGGAGAGCCGCATCTGGACCTTGCCGATCAGCCAGCCGCTGACTCCCTTGAGCACGGGCACCTCATGGGGTCCGAGCTCCCAGTGGTCGCCGTCGAACCGGTTGCCGGCCCGGGCGAAGCGGTCGGCGAGCTCCTGGTTTTCCAGCCCGAGCATGTGCACGCCAATGTAGGTTGTGTTCGCCACAGCCGGCCACGAGCTGGAGGTCCTGGCCATGTTGAACGTGAAGCGCGGCGGCTTGGCGGACAGCGAGGCCACGGAGGTTGCCGTGAATCCGAACGGTACGCCGTTGTGGTTGGCCGTGATGATGGCCACGCCCGCCGCGTGCCGACGGAACATTTCCTTGAACGTCCCCTCGAAAACTCCTTCATCTGTGGCCACTGCGATCCAACTCCCTGCTGCACGTGCGTGTCATACTTCCTACTCTGCCAGCGTATTCCGCAGGGGAATCGAGTATGGCATTTTGATTACTTCCGCCGTCATGTGCTGCCGGGCTTCGTCATGCGCCGGCGGAATCCTTGTTACGGTTTGTTGCATGACACAGCCCGCACTAGACGGCCCCGTCCACCACGCCGGGGAGCCCGCGCAGCCGCTCCGGCCCGCGTCTCCAGAGCAGCAGCGCGGACCCGGCGGAAACCCGTGGCGCAAGGCCGCGGTCATCGCGGCCGCCGGTGTCCCGGTGGGGTTGCTCTGGTGGCTGCTGGCGCCGTCGGGCCTGAATCTCCTGACGGGAGACCCGGACCTCGCCGCCGGCACCAACACCGCAACCTGGCTGCCCAGGGACCTGGTGCTGGCAGGGCTGTGCCTGCTCGCAGGGTGCATCGCCGGGTCGTTCGTCGCCGGCACCAAGCACCACCAGCCCGGTCCCGGAACCGTCATCCTGGTGGTCCTGGCCGGTGCCGCAGGTGCGCTCATCGCGTGGGGAACCGGCGTGCTCAGCGCCCAGTGGTGGGGAGCGCCGGCGGATACCTCCGCCAGCGCCAGCGTCGCCTTCTCACTGCGCTCCTATGCGGTCCTCGCCATCTGGCCCGCGGCGATCGCCCTGGCCATCTTCCTGAACAGCCTCTTCCCGGGCTCCGGCGGCAAAGCCCGCCGCTGACGCCAGTGCCGGCGCGCCGGGGCAGGGCACGTAAAATGATCGGGTGAGCCTAACTCCTGACAGCCCCGTGACCCCGATGACCGCCGCCCTCAACTTCCGCACGGTGGACGTGCGCGGTGCGCAACTGTCCCTCGCCGGACTCCGCGCTGCCGTGCCCCGGGCACAGTCCGGCACCATGGCGGACGCCGAGGGCAAGGTCCTGGACATCATCGCCGCTGTCCGCACGCGCGGCTTCGGCGCACTCCGGGAGCTGGCCCTTGCCTTCGACGGCGTCGAGCAGGCGCATCCCCGCGTCCCGGCCGAGGCGCTGCGTGCGGCCCTTGAGGGCCTGGACCCCGCCGTACGCGCGGCACTCGAGGAATCCATCAAGCGGGCCCGCGCCTTCGCCGACGCCCAGCGCCCGGCGAACATCGACGTCGAACTGGGCGTTGGCGCCGTCGTGAGCCAGAACTGGGTGCCGGTGGCGCGTGTGGGGCTCTATGTCCCCGGCGGCCTGGCGGTCTACCCGTCCTCGGTGATCATGAACGTGGTCCCGGCACTGGCCGCCGGCGTCGAATCTATTGCCCTGGCCTCGCCGCCGCAAAAGGACTTCGGCGGCCTTCCGCACCCCACAATCCTGGCGGCAGCCTGCCTGCTGGGCATCGAGGAGGTCTACGCGATCGGCGGGGCGCAGGCCATCGCCGCCTTCGCCTACGGCATCCCGGCCGACACGTCCGACGGCGGCAACCTCCCCGGGATCGACCCCGTGGATGTCGTGACCGGTCCGGGCAACATCTTCGTGGCAACTGCCAAGCGGCTGGTCAAGGGGGTCGTGGGGATCGATTCCGAGGCCGGCACCACCGAGATTGCGATCCTCGCGGACTCCACCGCCAGTCCCGCCCTCGTGGCCGCGGACCTCATCAGCCAGGCAGAACACGACCCCAAGGCGGCATCGGTTCTCTTCACCGACTCAGAGGCCCTCGCCGCCGACGTCCGCGTGGAGCTTGAGCGGCAGGCCGCAGCCACCAAGCACTCCAGCCGCGTCCGCGAGGCACTCTCCGGTCCGCAGTCCGGCGTGGTCCTGGTCGAGGACCTGGCGCAGGGCATCGCCGCCTGCGACGCGTACGCCGCGGAACACCTTGAAATCATGACCGCCGATGCCGCCCGGGTGGCCAGTCGGATCCGCAGCGCCGGCGCGATCTTCGTGGGCGACTACAGCCCGGTGAGCCTGGGCGACTACTGCGCAGGCTCCAACCACGTGCTGCCCACCAGCGGCACGGCGGCTTTCTCCTCGGGACTGAACGTGACAACGTTCCTGCGCGCCATCCAGGTCATCAACTACACCCGGTCCGCGTTGGAGCAGGTCAGCGGCCACATCGTCAGCCTCTCCGGCGCGGAGGACCTGCCCGCGCACGGCGAGGCCGTCACGGTGCGGTTCGCCGCCCGGTAGCAGGCACAGACCACTACATGTAGTAATTACAGGCTTGTTATTCAGCTACATGTAGTCGTAAACTGGGGACACAGGGCAGCGCCGACTGCACTGATACAGCATTGAAACAGCATTGACGCCGCGGATTGCGACAGGGGAGGAACCGACATGTATTGCCCGTTCTGCCGAAACCCTGATTCGCGCGTCGTGGACAGCCGGATCGCCGACGACGGTTCCGCCATCCGGCGCCGCCGTCAGTGCCCCGAATGCGGCCGACGGTTCACCACGGTGGAGACCACCAGCCTGACCGTCATCAAGCGCTCCGGCGTCGGTGAGCCATTCAGCCGCAGCAAAGTCATCAACGGCGTCCGCAAGGCCTGCCAGGGCCGTCCGGTCACGGAGGACGATCTCGCCCTGCTGGCGCAGGAAGTCGAGGAGGCGATCCGGGGCTCCGGCGCCGCCGAAATCGATGCCCACGAAGTCGGGCTGGCGATCCTGGAGCCGCTGCAGCGTCTCGACGAGGTCGCCTACCTGCGGTTCGCCAGCGTCTACCAGGCCTTCGAATCGCTGGAGGACTTCGAATCGGCGATTTCCCTGCTTCGCCACGAGGCGGAGACCAAGGGCCGGGACGGCAAGAGCCCGGACAAACGTCCGCTCCAAGCGCCGTCGTAGATTCAGTTCCGTCGTAGTTTTTGATTCTCGTGTCTTAGTGACTGTGTCCTAGGATCCACACCACAGACTCCGGTGGTGGCAGCGGAGGGGAAGCCGCTGCCACCACCGGCTCCACCAAAAATATTGAGCTATCACTCCGGGTCGTTCCCAGCGTTCAGAACGGCCCGGAGTGATAGCTCAATTGGCTTTTACAGCTGAATGCGCCTCTATTTGGCCAGCTTGTGCTTCAGCGCAATCTCGATGGCCGCGCCCACGATCCCGGCGTCATTCTTCAGTTCGGCCGGGACGATCGGAGTGCGCAGCTTCATGCGCGGCAGGTACTCGTCGGCGCGCTTGGAGATGCCGCCACCCACGATGAAGAGTTCGGGGGAGAACAGGAACTCCACGTGGGAGAAGTAGCGCTGCAGCAGCACGCTGTACTGTTCCCAGCTGAGGCCCTCGCGCTCACGGGCCACGGCCGAGGCTTTGGTCTCGGCGTCGAAGCCGTCGATCTCCAGGTGGCCAAGTTCGGCGTTGGGAACCAGCTTGCCGTCGAAGATGAAGGCGGAACCGATGCCGGTGCCAAGGGTGATCACCAGGACGGTGCCGGCGATCCCCTCGCCGGCACCGAAGCGGGCCTCGGCGAGGCCGGCGGCGTCGGCGTCGTTGATGACCTCTACGGGGCGGCCCAGACGTGCCGTGAGCATGGCATCGATGTCGGCTTCCAGCCAGGACTTGTCCACGTTCGCGGCCGAGTGGACCACGCCGTGCTGAATGATGCCGGGGAAGGTGACACCCACGGGGCTGCTGGCGTCGGGGGCGCCGGCACGTGCCGTGAGCTCGGCGACAACCTGCGCGACGACTTCGGCCACGGACTCGGGGGTGGAGGGCTGTGGCGTGGGGAAGCGCACGCGGTCGCCGATCAGCTTCCCCTTCTTGAGGTCCACGATCCCGCCCTTGATACCGGTCCCGCCGATGTCAATGCCGATCAGAGGGGCGTTCTTCTTCGACTTCTCGTCCTTCTTGGCCAAATTCGTTCCGTTCGTGGCAGGGGCGGGCGGTAGGGACCGGACAGGGCCGGCTGGTGCAGAGCGGGATGTTCGGGGAAATAGCGTGTGGAGCGGGACAGTCAGGGCAGCGTGAGGACCTCGGCACCGGACTCCGTGACGAGCAGGGTGTGCTCGAACTGGGCAGTGCGCTTGCGGTCGCGGGTCACGACGGTCCATTCATCGGCCCACATGTCCCAGTCAACGGTGCCCAGGGTCAGCATTGGCTCGATCGTGAACACCATACCGGTTTCGATGGTGGTGTTGTACGCGGGCGCGGCGTCGTAGTGCGGAATGATCAGCCCGGTGTGGAAAGCTTCGCCGACTCCGTGTCCGGTAAAGTCGCGGACCACGCCGTAGCCGAAGCGTTTTGCGTAGGACTCGATGGTCCGGCCGATCACGTTGATTTCGCGTCCCGGAGCTACGGCCCGGATGGCGCGGTTCAGCGATTCCCGGGTGCGCTCGACGAGGAGCCGGGATTCCTCGTCGACATCGCCGACCAGGAACGTGTAGTTGGTGTCGCCATGAACGCCGCCGACGAAGGCCGTGATGTCGATGTTGAGGATGTCGCCGTCCTGGATCACGGTGCTGTCCGGGATCCCGTGGCAGATGACCTCGTTGAGGGAGGAACACAGGGACTTCGGAAAACCCCTGTAGCCGAGGGTGGAGGGGTACGCGTTGTGGTCCAGCAGGAACTCGTGGCCAACCCGGTCCAGATGGTCGGTGGTGACGCCGGGTTCGATTTGCTTGCCGACCTCCACGATGGCCTGGGCAGCGATCTTGGAGGCGAACCGGATCTTTTCGATGGTCTCTGCCGACTTGACCTCTGAGCCTGTGAACTTTGCCGGAGCCGGCTTGCCCACATATTCCGGACGCGGGATGGAGTGCGGTACGGGAAGCTGCGGGCTCACTGTCCCCGGGACAAGCGTGCCGATGGGTGCAGTCGAGGCTAGAGAAGGCATAGATTGATCATATAAGGTGCCGGAACAGCTCGGAAAACAGAGTCCGGAAAACAGAGTCCGGAAAATAGGGCCCGGAAAATACATCCGGAAAGAGCAGCAAAAACAGCAGGAAAACAGCTGGAAAAACAGTGAAGGAACCCCGATGCCCGAATACTGGTACAACGTCAACACTCACGAGATCGAGGAAGACGCGATGTCCGACTGGAGTCAGTTGATCGGACCGTACAAGACCCGTGAGGAAGCCGAACACGCCCTGGAGAAGGTCAAGGCGCGTAACGAGGCGTGGGAAAAGGACGAGGACGACTAGCCTGTTTCGGCCTGCCGCGCAGGTGGGGGCATCCGCTGGCAATCGCAGACCGGACAACGCGCACGGGGGCTGATTTTTCTCAGCCTGTCATTCTCACCCTGCGAGGGTGAGTGCCAGCCGGTTACGGCCAGCCATACTGAGAAAATGCCGACCAGCGCTATCCGCACCCGCGGCGCCCGAGTCACCGACCTGGCCAGGCTGGCCCTTGCCTGGGCTGCTTCGACTGCAGCCCTCATTATCACCGGCGCCCTGCTGCCAGGGTTCTCAGCAACCAGTTGGTGGGCCTACGCCGCAGTGGCAGCAGTGGCGGGCATCGTCGGTCTGGTGCTCCGCCCCGCGCTGGTGGAGATCTCCGCCCGGGTGGGCTGGCTGGCGGTGCTTCTCACCGCTTTGATCGGGCAGGCCCTGATCATGTACGTCGCCATCCGCCTGGTGCCCGGCATCGAGTCGACGGCATGGACCGCACTTGCCGCGACCTGGGTCAGTGCCGTCGTGGGCACGCTCATCTCGTGGGCCACCACGGCCGGGACTGATGACGGACTCATCACCTCGCTGGCCGGAAGGGCACGCCGGCAGGAAACGGTGACGGATCCGGAAGTTGACGGCGTCCTGTTCGTGCAACTCGACGGCGTCCCCTTCCCGGTACTGCAGTGGGCGGTCCAATCCGGGGCAGTACCCCATATCCGGCGCTGGCTGACATCGGGGGATTACCAGTTCCGTGAATGGACTCCGCAGCTGCCGTGCACCACGCCAGCCAGCCAGCTGGGCATTCTGCACGGGACCGTCGACGGGATCCCCGCCTTCCGGTGGTATGACCGTGAGCTCAAACGGGTCCTGGTGGCCAACCGTCCGGCAGACGCCCGGGTGATCGAGGAAAGGCACAGCACCGGCCAAGGCCTGCTCTGCGACGACGGCGTCTCCATTTCGAATCTGTTCACCGGTGACGCGCCCCGATCGCTATTGACGATGAGCCGGGTGGAGGTCCGGCGCGGTTCCACCCAAACCCGTCGTGCGTTCGCGTGGTTTTTCGCTTCGCCGAACGGATTCATGCGCAGCTTCACGCGGACAGTCGCGGAGATCCTCAAGGAGCGTTGGCAGGCCCGGAGACAGGTCAAGCGTGACCTCAACCCGCGTGTGCATCGAGACTGGACCTTCGCCCTGCTGCGAGCCGTCACCAACGCTCTGCTGCGAGACCTGAACACGGCCTTGGTGGCGGAGGAGCTGCGTCGTGGCACGAAGGTCATCTATGTCGACTACGTCGACTACGACGAGATCGCCCACCATGCAGGCATGTTCCGGCCCGAATCCCTCGCCGCCCTCGATGGCCTGGACCGCACGCTCGGATCCCTGGCCCAGCTCGCCGGGTCCGCCCCCCGCCGCTACCGGCTGGTGGTGCTCTCGGACCACGGCCAGTCCCAGGGCACCCCGTTCGCCGACCGGTATGGCCAGGCGCTCGGCGATCTGTGTGCGGAACTGATGAACGAACAGGTTCAGAACGTGGACGCGTCCGTCGAGGGGCTTGGGCGCGCGGACTCCATCGCCGGCGACATTGCGGCCGGCGGGATGACCGGGAAACTGGCCGGCCGTGCCGATAAGGTGCTGACCAAGGCGCAGCAGACGTCGGCTCCCGGCGACGCCGAGGATCCGGTGGTCGTGTTGGGTTCAGGCAACCTGGGCCTGGTCTACGTGCGGGGTGACCGGCGCTTGACTCTCCGAGCCCTCGAGAGCCAGTGGCCAGCCCTGATCCCGGGCCTGGCAGGCCATCCCGGTGTCGGGTTTGTCGCCGGCATTGATGACGACGGCCAGTCGTGGGCGATCGGAAGCGGTGGGCGCCTCAACCTCACCAGCGGCGCGGTGGAGGGCATCGATCCGTTGGCCGGCTTCGGCTCCCACGCGGCGCGGGTGCTCGCCCGGGCGATGATGCACCCCGAGGCACCGGATTTATATGTGAACAGCGCGGTCGATCCAGTGACCGACGACGTCTCAGCATTCGAAGGCCTCGTCGGATCCCACGGGGGCCTCGGCGGTTGGCAGGACCGCGCCATGCTGATCGGCCCGGCCGACCTCATGGCGGGGCTGCCCGAGCGGATCGAGGGTGCCGGAGAACTCCACCGGGTGCTGGTGGGAATGCTCGAGTCCTGCGGCCAACGAGCCACGACGGCATTCCACAATTGAGTGACTGGATTGAATGACTGGGCTGAGCGACTCACTCGGGCGCTACCCATGACTGGCCGGGAGCGAGGACCACTGCCGTGCAGCCAGGAGCCTGCTCCGCCACGGCCTCAGCAAACCGGTGCCCGGGCTGCTCAAACCAGCTCCGGGCAAAATGTGTGACGAACGGAGGGTGCAGCGTTCCCCAGTGCACCGGTACGGCGAATCGCGCGCCGCTCATCGCGACAGCCCGGGCGGCGCTCTCCGGAGACAGGTGTCCCGCCGAGAGCCTCGGTCCCCACCCCCAGACCGGCACCAGGGCGACATCGATGGGCCCTCCCGCCATGGCGGGGATCGCGGCCATCTCCGGATACAAACTCGTGTCACCGGCGATCCAGACGATGCCCGATGGGCCCCGAACGAGTTGGCCATTGGCGTCGTTGGGACGGTGCGGCATAGGGCGGCTGCGATGCTCGGCGGGCACCTGGCGAATCTCGACCCCGCCGCCTACCGGCGTCCAGCCGTCCCCCAAAGGAACCGTGTGCAGCAGCTTTCTGCGACGCAACCAGGCAACGTTCGCCGGAGCGCTCATCAGCGCTGCCCCGCGGAGCATGCGCAGGGAGCGCAGCTCGGCGTGGTCGTGGTGCAGGTGGGAGAGCAGCACCACGTCCGGTCGGCTCCACGACTCCGGGGCCGGCCGCGGTGCCAGGCGTCGCAACAGCCCGGCATGGGGACGAAGCAGCGGGTCGGTCAGGACCCGAACTCCGTCGAGATCCAGAACCACCGAGGAGTGACCAAGCCAGGTGATTCTCATGCCGGGCCGTCGCCCGTTGTCCAGGTCAGGTGTCGCGTCAGGCCAGGGCCTTTGCCTTCAGGGAATCAAACTCGGTCTGGTTGATAGCTCCGGAATCGAGCAGCGCCCTGGCATCGGCGATCTGGGCGGCGGGACTGGCCGACTTGCCTGCGACCTGCTGGATGTACTCCTGTTGGGCAGCCTGTTGCTGGGCCAGCGTCTTCATCTGCCGCTCGGCCATGCTGCGGCCCCGGGCGATCAGGTAGATGAGGGCGCCGAGCCAGGGTACGAAGATCAGCAGTATTACCCAGCCGGCTTTACCCCAGCCGCTGAGCTCGTGGTCGCCGAACAAGTCCATCAGGCAACGGAACCACACCATCAGCGCGGCGATCCAGATGAAGAACCAGAAACTCCACAGCAGGACGTCCCAGAAGCTATTCGTGTCCATCGATACTCCTCCAGTCGTGTCCGCCGGAGCCTGACCCAGCGCTTCGCGCATGAAACCGTCCGGGCCGGCGGAACATCTTGGGGCCTTAATGCAGACCTTAATGGCCAGCCTGCCCGCACCGGAGACGCAACGCATCGCCCGTGAAGGATGAGGTATCGCCGCAGGTCACGCTTTGGATACGAATAACGAATGCCTTGTGGGCACCAGGGCGGCTGAGATGGAGTGCTCCGGAGGTGGCTTAGAAGGAGTGCTCCGGGCCGGGGAACTGGCCCGAGCGCACGTCCTCGCCGTAAGCTTTCGCCGCGTCGCTGAGCGAGGTGCGCAGGTCCGCGTACTGCTTGACGAATTTCGCCATCTTTCCACCGCGCAGGCCCGCCATGTCCTGCCACACAAGGACCTGTCCCGTAGTGGCGCTGCCTGCGCCGATGCCGACGGTGGGGACCTCGACCGCGGCATCCACGGCGGCCGCCGTGGCGGCCGGGACCATTTCCATGAGCACGCAGAACGCGCCGGCGTCCGCCAGCGCGACGGCGTCGTCGATCAACCGCTGGGCGTCATCGCCGCGGCCCTGGACCCGGTAGCCGCCGAGGGCGTGCTCGCTCTGCGGGGTGAAGCCGATGTGCGCCATGACCGGGATCCCGGCCTGGACCATGGCGCGGACGGTCTCGGCGTAGAACTTTCCGCCTTCAATCTTGACCCCGTGGGCAAGGCCCTCTTTCAGGAACCGCACGCCGGTGGCGACCGCCTGCTGGGCGGAGACCTCGTAGCTGCCGAACGGCAGGTCCGCGACCACCAGAGCCCGCCGCGCGGAGCGGGCGACGGCCCGGCACAGCGGAAGGAGCTCGTCCACCGTCACGGGCAGGCTTGTCTCGTTGCCGAAGACGTTATTGGACGCCGAATCGCCCACCAGCAGCACCTCGATGCCTGCCTGGTCAAAAATCTCGGCGGTGTACTGGTCATAAGCGGTGAGCATGGCGAAGCGCTCACCGTTGACCTTGGCCTGGTACAGATGATGCGTGCGGATCCTGGCCGCCGGCTTCCGGGGCGCCTCCGCAGCCCCGCCAGTGCCGCCGCCGGCGCCACCCGTGGTTCCGGATGGGACGGCCGCTGAAGCCGCTGCCGGGCCGTTGCCGTAGGGGGCCGCAAGTTCTGCGGGCGTGCTGGAATCAGAGCTGTTAGGTGTGGCCATGCCACGAGCGTAATGCGATACGAAGTGCCGCAGCTACCGGGGAACGTCCCCGTTGGCAGTGAATCACGTCACAAGGGCGGTCCGCGTGACGGCGCAGCGCCGCCGTACGCCGCGAAATCCTCCGCCGTTGTGTTAACGGTGTGTTACGCGGGGGTCCGGCTTCAGCAATCGGAGGCAATGCTTAGTAAAGTGAACCGTGAGCAGCCGCAGGGCCCATGAAAGGCGGGCCTGGGGCGGATGGAAGAACCGGAAAGAGGCCAGTATGGACCGCCAGCAAGAGTTTGTCCTGCGGACGATCGAAGAGCGCGATGTGCGGTTTGTGCGCCTTTGGTTCACCGACGTCGTGGGATCGCTCAAGTCCGTGGCCCTGGCCCCGGCCGAGGTTGAAGGCGCGTTCGAGGAAGGGCTCGGATTCGACGGGTCATCGATCGAAGGCCTGGCCCGTGTCTTTGAATCCGACATGCTCGCCCAGCCGGATCCGGCCACGTTCCAGATCCTGCCGTGGCGCGGCGAGACCGAGGCCACCTCGCGGATGTTCTGCGACATCCTGACCCCCGACGGCGAACCCTCCGCCGCGGACCCGCGCAACGTCCTCAAGCGCACCCTGGCCAAGGCCGCGGACATGGGCTTCACCTGCTACACCCACCCCGAGATCGAGTTCTACCTGCTCAAGTCCCAGCAGCCGGGCCCCGACGGATCGCCGGTCCCCGTGGACGAGGGCGGCTATTTTGACCACGTCCCGGGCGGCGTGGCCCAGGACTTCCGCCGGACCGCCGTGACCATGCTCGAATCCGTCGGCATCTCCGTGGAATTCAGCCACCACGAGGCCGGGCCGGGCCAGAACGAGATCGACCTGCGCTACGCGGACGCGCTGCAGACCGCGGATAACATCATGACCTTCCGGACGGTCATCAAGGAGGTCGCGCTGCAGCAGGGCACGTACGCCACCTTCATGCCCAAGCCCTTCACAGCCCACCCGGGCTCCGGCATGCACACGCACTTCTCGCTCTTTGAAGGAGACACCAACGCCTTCTACGAGGCCGGTGCGGAGTTCCAGCTTTCCGAGACGGCGCGCCAGTTCATTGCCGGCATCCTCAAGCATGCCCCCGAATTCACGGCGGTGACCAACCAGTTCGTGAACTCGTACAAGCGGCTCTGGGGCGGGGGGGAAGCACCGAGCTACCTGAGCTGGGGCCACAACAACCGCTCCGCGCTGGTCCGGGTCCCGCTGTACAAGCCCGGCAAGGGCCAGTCCGCGCGGATCGAATACCGTGGCATCGACTCCGCCGCCAACCCCTACCTGGCCTATGCCGTGCTCCTCGGTGCCGGCCTGAAAGGCATCGAGGAGGGCTACCAGCTCCCCGCGGCGGCCGAGGACGACATCTGGTCACTGAGCTCGGCGGAACGCCGCGCCATGGGCCACGACCCGCTGCCGGCGAGCCTGCACGACGCGATCCGGACCATGGAGGATTCCGAACTCATGCCGCAGATCCTCGGCGAGCAGGTGTTCGAGCACTTCCTGCGCAACAAGCGTGCAGAATGGCAGGACTACCGCCTCCAGGTGACGCCCTACGAGCTGCAACGCAATCTCGGCATTCTGTAGGCTGCCCCAATGAGCCTGGCACGACGCCTCATTGCCGCCGGCTTCAGTGATCTGGACAAGGGCGAGCGGTTCCTGGCGGCCCGGGAGCTGGAGGGGCTCGACCAGGATGCCCTGTTCGCGGGGCTGCAACTGGCGGCGAACCCGGACACGGCCCTGCAGTCCCTGGTGCGGCTGATCGAGAAGCACCCGGAGCTGCGCAAGCTTGCCGTCGCGGACCTGGAGAGCAGCGAACCGCTGTACCGGGTCCTGGGGGCCTCCGAGGCGCTGGGCGAGTTCCTCATCCGCCACCCCGAGCACCTCGACGCCTTCGAGGTCCGGGTCAGCCCGGAACCGCTGGCCGCAGACGCCGCGGCCCTGCGGTCCCGGCTGCTGCAGTCGGTGCGGGCCGACCCCAAATCTGCCCGGCCGGTGGCGGCCCTTAGCGGTCAGGAAGCCTACGCCGCCCTGCGGACCGCCTACCGGCGCGGGCTCGTGGAACTCGCCATCAAGGACCTGTGCGCGGCCGATCCGCTGGACTTCATGCCGGCCGCGGGAGCGGAACTGGCAGATCTCGCCGGAGCCGCCCTCGAGGCCGCCCTCGCCGTGTCCCGGGCCGAGGCAGCGGAGAAGTTCGACGCCGAGGAGGTGGCCGACGTCGGGCTCGCCGTAATCGGCATGGGCAAGTGCGGTGCCGGCGAACTGAACTACATATCCGACGTCGACGTCATCTACGTGATCGATTCCGGCGCGCTGGAAGACACCCTGGCCACTACCATCGGCACCGTCCTGGCTGCCGGGATCTCGCGGGCGATCATGTCCACGAGCCGCGAACCCGGGCTGTGGGAAGTGGATGCGAACCTCCGGCCCGAGGGCAAATCCGGGCCGCTGGTCCGGACCCTCGCCTCGCACGAAAGCTATTACGCGCGCTGGGCCGAGAGCTGGGAATTCCAGGCCCTCCTGAAGGCCCGGACGATTGCCGGCGACACCGCCCTGGGGGCCCGCTACGAGGCAGCCGTGACGCCCTTGATCTGGTCCTCTGCGGGACGGGACGGCTTTGTCGAATCCGTCCGCGCCATGCGCCGCCGCGTCACCGAACATATTCCAGCCGATGAGGAACAGCGGCAGATCAAACTGGGCCGCGGAGGACTGCGCGACGTCGAATTCACCGTCCAGCTGCTCCAGCTCGTGCACGGCAAGTCCGATGAATCGTTGCGCTGCCGGGACACCACCTCGGCCATCGCCGCGCTGTCCGCGGGCGGGTACATCGGCCGGTCGGACGCCGCGGAGTTCGACCGCGACTACCGCTACCTGCGCCTCCTCGAACACCGGATCCAGCTGTTCCAGCTGCGCCGGACCCACCTCATGCCGGTCAACGAGGCATCGTTGCGCTCCCTGGCCAAGGCTGTCCTGGGACCGTTCTCCGCCGAGCGGCCCAAGCCGGATGCCCTGGTCGCCGCCTGGCGAAAGACCAAGCGCTCTGTGCGGGAACTCCACGAACGTATTTTCTACCGCCCCCTGCTCAATACCGTCGCCACCCTGAGCAGCGAAGAGGCGCGCCTGACTCCGGAAGCCGCCCAAGGCCGCCTCGCGGCCCTCGGCTACCTCGATCCCCCCGGTGCGATGCGGCACATCGAGGCCCTCACCGCCGGCGTGAGCCGGCGCGCCGCACTCCAGCGCCAGCTCCTGCCCATTCTGCTGGACTGGCTCGCCGACGGCGTGGACCCCGACGCCGGGCTGCTCGCCTTCCGGCGCGTCAGCGAGGCCCTTGGCACGACGCACTGGTACCTGGGCATGCTCCGGGATTCGACGGTCGCGGCAGAGCGGCTCTGCCACGTGCTCGCCAACTCCCGGCTGATCGCGGACCTGCTGGAGGTTTCACCCGAGTCCGTGGCCTGGCTGGGCACGGACAAGGACCTGGTGCCGCTCAGCTTCGAATCCCAATGGCTTGAGATCACCTCGAAGATGTCCCGGCACGCGGACCCGGAGAGTGCCATGCGGCTGATCCGGCTGATCCGGCGCCGGGAAATCCTGCGGATCGCCATTGCGGACAGCGAGGGGCTGCTGGACCAGGACCAGGTGGGGGCAGCCCTCGCTGATACGGACCGGGCGGCCGTCCTGGGGGCGCTGCGCGTGGCGGAGACGATCATCACCGCCGAGGAACCGCTGAAGACGCACGTGCTGGTGGTCGCGATGGGCCGTCAGGGCGGCCGGGAGATCGGCTACGGCTCGGACGCCGACGTCATGTACGTCCACCGCGGACTCCCCGGCGTGCCGGAAGAGGAGGCACAGGCGCAGGCCCTGCAGATAGTGGGCAAGCTCTCCAGCCTGCTGACCCAGCCGCTCAAACCGGCGATTTTGGCCGAACGGGTGCTGGCGGTGGACGCTGACCTGCGCCCCGAGGGCAAGAGCGGGCCCATGGTGCGGTCCCTGGAGTCCTATGCCGAGTACTACCGCCGGTGGTCCCTTGTCTGGGAGGCCCAGGCGCTGCTGCGGGCGCGTCCCATGGCCGGCGACGATGCCCTGGCCGAGGATTTTGTGGCCCTGATCGATACCATCCGGTACCCGGAGTCGTTGTCTGACCAGGACGTGCGGGAGGTCCGGCGGGTCAAGGCCAGGGTCGAGGCGGAGCGCCTGCCGCGCGGGGCCGATCCCGCCCGGCACCTGAAGCTCGGCAGGGGCGGGCTGAGCGACGTCGAATGGCTGGCCCAGCTGCTCCAGCTCCGGCACGCCGGCAAACATCCGCAGCTGCGGACCACGTCCACCGTGGAGGCGCTCGAGGCGGCGGCGGCCCTGGATCTGATCGACGCGGGGGACACCGTAATCCTCCTCCGCGCCTGGCGGCTGGCGAGCCGGATCCGTTCGGCCAATGTCATCTGGACCGGCCGGTCCTCGGACCTGCTGCCCTCCTCCCGCCGCGACCTTGAGGCCGTGGCCCGCTGGTGCGGCTATGGACAGGGCAACGCGGCGGCGCTGGAAGAGGACTACCTCCGGTTGAGCCGCCGCGCCCGGGCAGTTTTCGAGCGGGTCTTCTACGGCCAGTAGCGCTTGCTGGCTGGCACGCGGCTACTGAAACTCCCTACTGACACGATTGCAGTGCGGTGCTACCTTGGGCGGATGGCCAGGCAACTGTTTGTGAACCTTCCCGTCCGGAATCTCGATAAGACCGTTGAGTTCTTCACAGCGCTGGGATTCTCCTTCAACCCCGACTTCACTGATGAGAACGCCACCTGCATGATCGTCAATGACGACGCGTACGTGATGTTGCTCGTCGAGTCCTACTTCAAGACCTTCACCTCGAAGTCCGTCGGCGCTACGGCTGACACCGCCGAGGTCATCATGTCCTTCTCGCTTGAGAGCCGCGAAGCCGTGGACGACGTCATCCGTACCGCCCTGACCTCCGGCGGCACGGCATCGGAGGAGGCCCAGGACTACGGCTTCATGTACACGCACAGCTTCCAGGACCCGGACGGCCACCTCTGGGAAGTCTTCTGGATGGATCCGGCCGGCCCGCCTAAGGACGCTGCGCTGTAGCTGTTTTGCGCGTGGCGGCAGGCGCCGCCTGCGCGGGTACGCTGTCTACATGTCTGGACATGTGTGGCTGCTGCCCTTGAAGAACCTCGACGACGACGCCCGGGCCATCAAACTTGGGGAGATCGCGCTGCTGGAGCTCGGCGAGGGGCAGCTGAAGTTCGTCGGCGAGCCGCTGCGGATGATGCTGATCGCGCTTGAGGAAGAGTCCCGGCATCCGTTCGCCGTGGATGAGAACGGCACCGCCGTCGGAGTCCTCACCCTCCAGGCCGGAGCGGCGCGCCTCGCCGGCTGGCCTGACGACGACTCCGCCTGGCTGCTGCGGGGCTTCCTGATCGACCGGCGTCAGCAGGGCAAGGGCCTCGGCACCCTCGCCGCGGAGGCCTCAGTGCGGGAGGCCGCCAAACTGACGGCGGGCCTGGGCAGCGGCCAGGCCGGCGTCGTACTCTCCGTCAACGAACTGAACCCGGGCGGCCTGGCCGCTTACCGCAAGGCCGGTTTCGAGGACCGCGGCCGCTACGAAGGCGGCGACGCCGGCCCGCAACGCATTATGTACCGGGCATTCTGACCATCTGGAGTCCGCTCCAGCCGGTGTGTCAACGTGCGTTGACGCCCTCCGCATCCGTCAACTAGGGTTGACGCAAGGAGGTGTGGCATGAAGACCTTGATTGGGTCGATGGACGGCAAAGGCCCGGCCGAGGCGCTGTGCGCCGTGGCGGAGCTCCATAAGGAACTGGCGCGCACAGAAACCGAGGTGGTGCTGCGTGCGCGGCAGGCCGGACTGTCGTGGGAGGCGATTGCGGTGTGCCTCGGTGTCAGCAAGCAGGCGGTGCACAAGAAGTACGGAAAGCGCTGAGGTGCGGAAGATTCAGAAAAAGGCCGGCCACGGGTGAAACCCGTGACCGGCCTTTTTGTTCGGAAGTCCTGAGAATTCCGGCCGGCTAGGCAGGGCCTAGCCGCATGATCTAGCTAGACGCCGTAGTAGAGCTCGAACTCGTACGGGTTCGGGCGCAGCGAGAGCGGACGGATCTCGTTCTCGTACTTGTACTCGATCCAGGTGTCGATCAGGTCCTGGGTGAAGACGCCGCCGGCCTGCAGGAACTCGTTGTCCTCGGCCAGTGCGTCCAGGGCCTCCTCCAGGGTGCCCGGAGCCTTGGGGATGTCCTTGGCTTCTTCGGCCGGGAGCTCGTAGAGGTCCTTGTCGATCGGAGCCGGGGGTTCGATCCGGTTGCGGATGCCGTCAATGCCGGCCATCAGCTGGGCGGCGAACGCCAGGTACGGGTTGGAGGAGGGGTCCGGTGCGCGGAACTCGATGCGCTTGGCCTTCGGGTTGGAGCCCGTGATCGGGATACGGATACCGGCGGAGCGGTTGCCCTGCGAGTAGACCATGTTGACCGGAGCTTCGAAGCCCTTGACCAGGCGGCGGTAGGAGTTCACCGTCGGGTTGGTGAAGGCCAGGACGGCGGAGGAGTGCTTCAGCAGGCCGCCGATGTACCAGCGGGCAGTGTCGGACAGGCCGGCGTAGCCCTTCTCGTCGTAGAACAGCGGCTCGCCGCCGGTCCACAGTGACTGGTGGCAGTGCATGCCCGAGCCGTTGTCACCGAAAACCGGCTTCGGCATGAAGGTCACAGACTTGCCCCAGGCGTCAGCGGTGTTCTTGATGACGTACTTGAACTTCTGCAGGTCATCAGCCGCGTGGGTCAGGGTGGTGAACTTGTAGTTGATCTCAGCCTGGCCGGCGGAGCCGACCTCGTGGTGGCTGCGCTCGACCTCAAGGCCGGCCTCGTCCAGGGCAACACACATGGCGTCGCGCAGGTCGGCCTGCTTGTCAGTGGGGGAGACCGGGAAGTAACCGCCCTTGACCGGGGTCTTGTAGCCGAGGTTTCCGCCCTCTTCCTCACGGCCGGAGTTCCAGTGCGCTTCCTCGGAGTCGATCTTGTAGAAGCTGCCCTGGGGCGAGGACTGGTACTGGACGTTGTCGAAGACGAAGAACTCGGCCTCGGGAGCGAAGAACGCGGTGTCGGCAATGCCGGTGGAAGCCAGGTAGGCCTCAGCCTTCTCGGCCACGCCGCGGGGATCGCGGTGGTACGGGTCACCGGTACGCGGGTTCACGATCGAGAAGTTCAGCGCAAGGGTCTTCTCCATGCGGAACGTGTCGATGAACGCCGTCGTGACGTCCGGGATGAGCTGCATGTCAGACTCGGCGATGCCCTGGAAGCCGCGGATCGAAGATCCGTCGAACAGCTGGCCGTTGACGAAGAAGTCTGCGTCAACGCTCTTGGCGGGCACGTTGAAGTGCTGCTGAACGCCAGGGAGATCGGTGAAGCGGATATCGACGAATTTGATGTCTTCGTCCTTGATGAACTTGAGGACTTCGTCCGCAGTCTTGAACATCTATGCTCCTTACGCATATGAAAAATCTGGCCGTCAGGCACATTGGTCCAGCGCAGTCCAACAGCGGGGAAGGCAAAAAAACTCCCCCGCTTCGCAGTCGCTAGCAACTGTTACCACCCTAAGGACATGGGATTTCCCCGCAGTGTCCGCATTGTTTCGGGGAGGTTACAGAATGCCCTGACACGTAAACGCTAGCCGCAGGTCCATACTGTGGCCTATACGGTCCACAGTGTGACACCCTACCGCCCACACTGTGGACATGCCAGAGCCGATAAGATTGGAGGGTGGTAGATCGCAAAGACATCGGTTCATGGCTCACCGGGCCGGACACATCCGGCATCTCCAGGTACCCGGGGGAGCGCCTAGGGCTGCCCGACGCCGGGTCAGGATCGATCGCCCGTGCCGGCCGGCGCATCCTGGCGATCTGCATTGACTGGGGCATCGCGCTGTTGATCAGCAATTTCGCCTTCGCCGGCGATTCCTGGGCCACCCTTGCCGTGTTTGCCATCGAGCAGATCCTGCTGATCGGCACCCTCGGCTACAGCATCGGCCACCGGATCGTGGGGATCCACGTGGTCCGGCTGGGCGGAGGCCCGGCAGGCCCGCTCGCGGCTCTGGTGCGCACTCTGCTGCTGTGCCTGGTTATCCCTGCCGTCATCTTCGACCCGGACCAGCGCGGCCTCCACGACAAGGCCATGAATACCGTGCTCGTCCGGATGTAGCTCCTGCCCGTGTCCGGCGGCGGTGCCAGGCCGTCAGGGCGCGGCGGTCCCTCGTCCGCTTGCCACGAACGGCCGCTAACGTCCCCGGATAGCGGCCATTTGCGTCAGATTGGCTCAGTGTTGGTGCCAGGGCGCGGCGGTCCCTCGTCCGTTTGCCACGAACGGCCGCTAACCTCCCCGTTTGGCGGCGGTTTGCCACGAACGGCCGCTAACGTCCCCGGATAGCGGCCATTTGCGTCGGATGGGCGCAGCGATGGTGCCAGGGCGCGGCGGTCCCTCGTCCGTTTGCCACGGACGGCCGCTAACCTCCCCGTTTGGCGGCGGTTTGCCACGGATGGGCGCAGCGATGTTGTCAGGGCGCGGCGGTCCCTCGTCCGTTTGCCACGGACGGCCGCTAACCTCCCCGCAGAGCGGCCATTTGCGTCGGATGGGCGCAGCGATGTTGTCAGGGCGCGGCGGTCCCTCGTCCGTTTGCCACGGACGGCCGCTAACCTCCCCGTTTTGGCGCGGTTCGCCGCGGACGGCCGCTAACCTCCCCGCATGGTGGCCATATGCGTCAGAGGGGCGCAGCGATGGTGTCAGGGCGCGGCGGTCCCTCGTCCGTTTGCCACGGACGGCCGCTAACGTCCCCGCAGAGCGGCCATTTGCGTCGGATGGGCGCAGCGATGGTGCCAGGGCGCGGCGGTCCCTCGTCCACTTGCCACGAACGGCCGCTAACCTCCCCGTTTGGCGGCGGTTTGCCACGAATGGCCGCTAACCTCCCCGCATAGCGGCCATCTGCGTCAGATTGGCGCAGTGTTGGTGCCCGGGCGCACAGAACCCGAGGTCCCGGGCAAAATTAGACCCCCGCCGTCTCCTGGGCCGGCGTCGGCGCGGCCTCTCCGGCCTGCACCGCCAGGTGACCGCGGCGCCCGGCCCAACGTTCAAACCAGACGGTCGCGAAGGGGAAGACGGCGGACACGCCTGAGAGCAGGGCAACCCGGAACGGCCAGCGAAGCTTCGCCCACAGGCTCAAGGCCGCGACCGAATAGCCGATGAAGAACGCGCCGTGGATGGGACCGGCAATCTCCACGCCGAGTTCCGTCGTCTTGGTCACCCATTTGAGCACCATGCCGACCAGCAACGCGGCCCAGCTGAACGCTTCGGCGATCGCCAGCCCCCGGAAGATGCGGATCATGATGGCGGTCGGTGGGAATGTCATGCGGTTCTCCTGGTTCCTGGCACCCGTCGGGTAGATCTCGGACGGTAATGGAAACGCCCCGGCTGGCGGATTGTGGCCGTGAACCGGGGCGTTTCTGCGTTACTGGCGTTTCTGCACTACTAATGGGCTGCGGGAAGGGCCTAGCGTCCGCGGGCCGCCTTGCGGTCCGGACGGGCCTTGTAGGGATCGATGCCCTTCGGGATGGGCAGACGGCCGCCGAGCGACGAAATGCGCTTGGACACGGCGCTGACCTCGGTCTTGGTCAGTTCGCCCTTGAGCTTGTTCATCTTCCTGGCGATCTGGCTGAGCGGCACCTGGCCTTCGCCGCGGCCGCTCTCGATCACGTGAATGGTGACGTTGGGGAGGATGCGTGCAAGACGCTTGCGCTCGGCGTCGACCAGCGGCTTGACCCGGTTGCTGGGGCCTTCGCTGACGAGCACGACGCCGGGACGGCCGATGGCGCGGAAGACGGCGTCCTGCGTGCGCGGGTTCACGGCGACGGGCTGGTCCTCGGTGATCCACCCGCGCTTGAGCGTGCCCAGTGCGGCGCCTGAAGCGCCCGGCTGGTCCTCGATCTGAGCGAACGCGGCGCGCTCGGCACGGCGGGACAGGATCAGTGTGGCGGCAAGGGCACCCAGAGCGATGCCGATGATCAGGCCGGTGATCCAGTTTTCGAGCAGGAAGCCGACCAGGAGGCTGACCGCAACAACACCGAGGAAGGCCAGCAACATCAGCCACGGAACCATGGGATCGTGGCGGCGCGTCATCTGGAAGACTTCGCCGATCTGCTTCAGCCGGCTCGGCTTCTTGGCCTTTGCTTCCTTGGGCTTGCGGGAGAAAAGTCCGCGCTTCGGAGCATCGGAAGCCGGGCTGGAGTTGCTGGGATCAGGGGAATTCGCCATAGTGCCTTAATTCTACGTGATGGACGGCCAAGGGCCGGCACCGGATGACTCCGGGGCCGGCCCTTGGCTGGAAGGGTCTGAGAACAGGATTCAGGAATGCGCCGCGAGCAGTGAGCTGGCTTCCTGGCGGGTGCTGCCGGAGCTTTCGATGTGGGCGAGTTCGGCCGGGATTTCCCAGCCCTTCTTGCGCATCGCGGTGGCCCAGAGCCGGCCGGCGCGGTAGGAGGAGCGCACCAGGGGCCCGGACATGACGCCGAGGAAGCCGATCTCGTCCGCTTCGTTTTGCAGGTCCACGAATTCCTGCGGCT
>NZ_JBEGIG010000003.1:0-115411 GCF_040676555.1 Arthrobacter sp. LAR12-1-1.1
CCGTGCCACCGGGACGAATCGTGCCGAGGTAGGTGACCGTGGCGTCAACTTGGACACCGCAGAGCGTGCCGACCTGATGGTCGGTCAGTTCGGTGCGCGGACCGAGACCAATGTCTTCCAGAACCCGCGTGCTGATGGTTTGTCCGTTGAGTTCCCCGATTTGTTCTCCGAGCATCATGATCTCCTTGCCAATTGGATCGGTGCATGGACCGGAACTAATGCCACGTCGACTGGGGCGTGACGCTCCAATCGTAGGCAGGAGACCGCTCGAGGTCGACGTCTGTCCGGTGCCCGTTTCCGACAGTTCGGATGATGGACCCGGTGCCCCATCGGCGACCGACTCGCTCCCCTAATCCGCGGCAGCCCGGCATCACACCGCGCCTTCCACCCAGAGGACCTCTCCTCGATGGCCGCGGCGCTCCCGCGGGGAGCCGGACCGACGCGAATGACGGCGGCAACGGCGCGGGTGCGGCCCAACGCAGCCTCACATCCTCGCAGAAACTACTTCAGCTAAGCAGATACCCAATACGTGAGTTCGAATATGGCTTTCGGGATAGACGCCGTCGTTGCTCAGGACTGCATGCTCAGGTACCGGTAGACGGTAGCGCGGCTGGCTCCGATGATCTTGCCGATGTCCGATGGTTTGAGACCCCGCGCCTTCAGTTCATGCGCCCGCTTGACCTTCTCGTGATCCGCGGTCACTTATGTACGCCCTCTAGTATCGGATCATCAATCGTCGGTATGCCCCAAGGCTTGTATAGAGGCTGGCTGCCCTCTTCTGATCCGGTGACAGTCTGGAGCCAAACCCGGAAAGGCGTGCCATCGGCAGCTTTCAGCCTGACCTTCTCGCCGGCCCCTTCCCCGGCTTTGAGGTCTTGCCAAATACGCTCACCATCCACGGCCTTCACGTTGGGGTGATAGGTATATCCCGCTCCCAGATTGTATTTACCTCCCAGGATTTCAACAGCGGTCGTGGGCTGTTGAGCCCAGATTGCGCCACCCTCCAGCAGGAGCCTCTCTAGTCCATCATCGGTTCCGCCAGACAGAGTCATCGTCAAGCTCCGCCCAGGAGGCATAACCGTCTGGTAGCCCTCAAGAAGAAGCCGGGCAATGCGAATTTCAACGCGCTCGGTGCGCGTTGTTTGATCCGGAACGGCGAAGCAGACGTCTCCGAGGGCTTGCTCAATGACATACAGGTCATCCACCAACGATTCGGTCCACTCATCGCTGCTGCCTCCGGAATCCTGAAGGGCGTGCAACACCAGAGATGCAAGACGCCCCCCGCCGGCATACATCTCGATCTTGTTCCCTGATCGAAGGATACGAAGCATTCTGATGGCCGCGTGCACATCTCGTACAGAACCACCGGGCGCGTTGAATGTGAGATTGCAGCTGCCTTCACCCGCATTCTCGGACCACGGCAGCTTGAAGATGAGCGTTACTACATTCATGAACTGACATTTGAAGGTCGCTCCGACGCCACCTTTGGCTCGTTGCGCTATACGGCCTTCATATCGTCCTCTGATGAAACCATGCTGATCTAGGACGTTAAGTGTTATGGGTGGCGCATGCGAACCCTCAGACTTTTCAAATGCAGCTGGAGATAGTCGCACTTTCTCGATGTTCATCTGAGGTAGAGGTGCAACCCACGCTGGTCCGATACGAGTAAAAGAGGCCGCACTGCCAGGCAGATCAAAATCATTCAGCAGCCCGTAAGCCAAGTTCTCTTGGAGCTGTTCTGCCACATCCTTGTGCTCTGGTCCGAAGCTAAGCGTAAGTTGGGTGTGGATCGGCTCCTTCTCCATGGCCTCTGGGTGCTTGGCGACGTAGTCCTCAAAGACAACGTTGCCACTGGTGATCAAAGTTGTGTCCCAGTACCTACTTCGCGTATTGGCGAGCGATAGAAGAGCGCCAATTCGTTCAGAGAGATCCGCGTTGCCTACCAGGCCGGCTTTCTCCTGGTTGATCATCCGCAGCACATCTACTAGCTCGTCCCTAAGGAAGGCACGTTCAACCTCCGGATGATCGGTCAATGCCGCTGCCAGCTTTTCCTGTCCCCAGATATCAACATCCACGTCCTTGCTCGCTGCAAACCCGTCAACGAAGTCGCGTTCATTCTTATGTGGATCTGGCGGCATCACTAGAATCCACTCATCCGGGGCATGGTTTTTCCAGGCGGTCTCGAATGACTTCCGCACCTGGGGGCGGCGTGAATCCCGGAACCCACCAGTGAAACCTTCAGGAAAGTATTTAAGCTGGAAGATCTTGACCACCCGGTCTTCCAGCCGCACCGCAACATCGATGCCGCCATCACCACCGGCGCCTCTGAGGACCTCCGCCTTGTACGGCTTCTTGTCATACATTTTGAGAAGCAGGACTTCTACGACTTGGTTGAAGTCAACTTCACTGATTTGGGACCAGTTGATCCTGCTCTGGCTCAGCCCTTTAGGCGCCATGCTGCCCTCCATTCACCGGCCCGTGCTGTTCAGCTGTCTTTGAGGCGTCGACCGCCGGGGAGCTTTTCCGCACGATGGATATATCTCGCCCTCGTTGTGTTCGCTCCATCTAAAGGACGTTCCACGTCCTTGGAAATCGGGGTCTCGGCTCGCCGGCACACGTTCAAGCAATCGTTGGCTGGGGTCTACCTGTGGGCGATATGAAGCCCGGCGCAGCGGTCATTGAGTGAAGAAGCCCGGCTCATGCTGTGGGCATCAGCCCGAACTCGTCAGGGAACGCTTGAAAGGGGCCCGGTAGTTGGCCAGCTGAGGGAATCAGTTGGCCAACTACCGTGAAACGTGGCCATCTAAGTTGGGAAATGGCCACGTAGCGTGGAACCTCACAACTTCCAACTAGACGATGCGTTTCTTCCAAATAGGGTGCCGTACTTCCAATTAGGGTGACATCTCTCAGAGGACTAGAAGTCCCAGTCGTCGTCCTCAGTATTGACAGCCTTGCCAATCACATAGGACGAACCCGAACCCGAGAAGAAGTCGTGGTTCTCGTCCGCGTTAGGCGACAGGGCCGACAGGATCGCCGGGTTCACGTCGGTGACGGAGGCCGGGAACATGGCCTCGTAGCCCAGGTTCATCAGGGCCTTGTTGGCGTTGTAGTGCAGGAACTTCTTGACGTCCTCGGCCAGGCCGACGGAGTCGTAGAGGTCGTGCGTGTACTGGACCTCGTTCTCGTACAGCTCGAAGAGCAGCTCGAACGTGTAGTCCTTGATCTCCTGCCGGCGCTCCTCGGAGACCTTCTCCAGGCCCTTCTGGAACTTGTAGCCGATGTAGTAGCCATGCACAGCCTCGTCGCGGATGATCAGGCGGATGAGGTCGGCCGTGTTCGTCAGCTTGGCCCGCGAGGACCAGTACATCGGCAGGTAGAAGCCGGAGTAGAACAGGAAGCTCTCCAGCAGCGTGGAGGCCACCTTGCGCTTGAGGGGGTCGTCGCCCTGGTAGTAGTCCATGACGATCTGGGCCTTCTTCTGAAGGTTCTCGTTCTCGGTGGACCAGCGGAACGCCTCGTCGATCTCCTTGGTGGAGGCCAGCGTGGAGAAGATCGAGGAGTAGCTCTTGGCGTGCACGGACTCCATGAACGCGATGTTCGTGTAGACAGCCTCTTCATGCGGGGTGAGGGCGTCCGGAATCAGCGACACGGCGCCGACGGTGCCCTGGATGGTGTCCAGCAGGGTCAGGCCCGTGAACACGCGCATGGTGAGCTGCTGCTCGTCCGGGGTCAGCGTGGCCCACGACTGCACGTCGTTGGACAGCGGCACCTTCTCCGGCAGCCAGAAGTTGTTGACCAGGCGGTTCCAGACATCCACGTCCTTGTCGTCCTGGATGCGGTTCCAGTTGATCGCCTCAACATGGCTGAGAAGCTTTACTTTTTCTGTCATGACTCCGACTCGCTTTCTGAAGAGAGACTGGGTTTGGCTGAGTCCTCGACGCAATACTTGCAGTCGGCTTTCTCTATGCCTTTGTTGGTGTGATGTCTGGTATGGGCGTTTCGCTGACTGGAAGGCATGGGACGGCCCTTCCTTACTGCTGACATTTTCGCACGGGTTTCGGCACTGGCCTGCTTCCCAAAGTTCGGGTTGCCGGCACCTTTCTTGGCTTCTGAAAGTGCTTTGCGGGTTTCTTCACTGACCGAATGCCCAAAACTTGGATGCTCCGCGCCGAACTTCCCAAAGTTCGGGTTCTCCGGTCCGGAGTTAGTTCCCTTGCGGTCCTCCGCCCACTTCGTCCGCTGTTCCAGGCTGTGCTTGCCGCCATAAAACGGGTTCTCGGCTCCTGGCCGGCTAAGTCCCTTACGGCCCGTGCTCCTGATGCGGGCGGTTTCGCGCTGTTCTTCAGTCCAGACGACGCCGGTCGGGCCTAGGCCGCCATCCGCAATGTTCAGAAGACGATCCCCTTCGCGTCGCAGATAGCTGATCCACTCGATCTCCGCCTGCCCCAACTCGGGCAGACCTTCAATCCAATCCAGCTCGCCCGCGATGAGATCAGCCGGATCGTGTTTTCGGAGCCAATCGTAGAACGGCGTCTTACGACCCTCAGCAGCCACTCGCAGGTGCTGATGGAAACGACGACTGGCCGTCTTGGTCGTGATACCGACGTAGCGGTACTCGACCTCCCGCCGAAGCCGGATGCCGTAGACCAAGCCGCCCATCGCCGTCGTCGTTTCCATCATTTCAACCGATCACTCAAAATCTACCGATTTCAGTTGATCAAAGCATGCACGAGACACAATTTTCCACCTCGGTCCCTTCCAGCGCGAGCTGGCGGAGACGGATGTAGTAGATGGTCTTGATGCCCTTCTTCCAGGCATAGATCTGGGCCTTGTTGATGTCGCGCGTGGTGGCGGTGTCCTTGAAGAACAGTGTCAGGGACAGGCCCTGGTCCACGTGCTGCGTGGCTGCGGCGTAAGTGTCGATGACCTTCTCGTAGCCGATCTCGTACGCGTCCTGGTAGTACTCCAGGTTGTCGTTCGTCAGGTACGGCGCCGGGTAGTACACGCGGCCCAGCTTGCCTTCCTTGCGGATCTCGATCTTGGATGCCACCGGGTGGATCGAGGAGGTGGAGTTGTTGATGTAGGAGATCGAGCCGGTGGGCGGCACAGCCTGCAGGTTCTGGTTGTAGATGCCGTGCTCCATGACAGAGGCCTTCAGCTCGCGCCAGTCATCCTGCGTGGGGATGTGGATGTTCTTGAACAGCTCGGCGACCTTCTCGGTCTGCGGGACCCATTCCTGCTCGGTGTACTTGTCGAAGAACTCGCCGGAGGCGTACTTGGACTTCTCGAAGCCGCCGAACGTCTGGCCGGTCTGGATGGACAGCAGGTTGGAGGCGCGGACTGCGTGGTACACCACCGAGTAGAAATAGATGTTGGTGAAGTCCAGGCCCTCTTCGGAGCCGTAGTGGACCCGCTCGCGGGCCAGGTAGCCGTGCAGGTTCATCTGGCCGAGGCCGATCGCGTGGCTCTGGTCGTTACCGCGGGCAATCGAGGGCACCGAGGTGATGTTGGACATGTCAGACACTGCCGAGAGGGACCGGATGGCCGTCTCGATGGTCAGGCCGAAGTCCGGCGAGTC
Organism: Arthrobacter sp. LAR12-1-1.1; assembly: GCF_040676555.1. NCBI lineage: Bacteria > Bacillati > Actinomycetota > Actinomycetes > Micrococcales > Micrococcaceae > Arthrobacter > Arthrobacter sp. LAR12-1-1.1. Next base: position 5,579 of record NZ_JBEGIG010000003.1, read on the forward strand.
CATCGTCTTGGCGATGTTCAGCGAACCCAGGTTACAGGAGATGTCCTTGCCGGTCTGGTCGTAGGACAGGTCATCGTGGTACGTCGTGGGCTGGGAGACCTGGAGGATCTCGGAGCACAGGTTGGACATGATGATCTTGCCGTCGATCGGGTTTTCCCGGTTCACGGTGTCCTCGAACATGATGTACGGGTAGCCGGATTCGAACTGGATCTCGGCGAGCGTCTGGAAGAACTCGCGCGCCTTGATCTTGGTCTTCTTGATCCGGGAATCGTCCACCATCTCGTAGTACTTCTCGGTGACCGAGACGTCGGAGAACGGCATGCCGTAGACCTTTTCGACGTCGTACGGGGAGAACAGGTACATGTCCTCGTCCCGCTTGGCCAGCTCAAAGGTGATGTCCGGGATGACAACGCCGAGCGAGAGGGTCTTGATGCGGATCTTCTCGTCCGCGTTCTCGCGCTTGGTGTCCAGGAAGCGGTAGATGTCCGGGTGGTGCGCGTGCAGGTACACCGCGCCGGCACCCTGGCGGGCACCGAGCTGGTTGGCGTAGGAGAAGCTGTCCTCGAGGAGCTTCATCACGGGGATGACGCCTGAGGACTGGTTCTCGATCTGCTTGATCGGCGCGCCGACCTCGCGGATGTTGGTCAGCGCGAAGGCCACGCCGCCGCCGCGCTTGGAGAGCTGCAGCGCGGAGTTGATGGACCGGCCGATCGACTCCATGTTGTCTTCGATGCGGAGCAGGAAGCAGGAGACCAGCTCGCCGCGCTGCTTCTTGCCGGCGTTCAGGAACGTCGGGGTGGCCGGCTGGAAGCGGCCTTCGATGATCTCGTCCACCATCTGGGTGGCGAGCTTCTCGTCGCCGCGGGCCAGGTGCAGTGCCACCATGCAGACGCGGTCCTCGTAGCGCTCCAGGAAGCGCTTTCCGTCGAACGTCTTCAGCGTGTAGGAGGTGTAGAACTTGAACGCGCCGAGGAAGGTCTCGAAGCGGAACTTCTTCTTGTACGCGCGGTTGTAGAGCTCGCGGATGAAGTTCATCGTGTACTGGTCGAGGGTTTCGCGCTCGTAGTACTCGTTCTTGACGAGGTAGTCGAGCTTTTCCTCGAGGTCGTGGAAGAACACGGTGTTGTTGTTCACGTGCTGCAGGAAGTACTGGTGCGCGGCCTCGCGGTCGGCCTCAAACTGGATCTCTCCGTTGGGGCCGTAGAGGTTCAGCATGGCGTTGAGCTCGTGGTAGCCCAGGCCCTTGTAGGCGGCCGGCATCTCGTGCTTTTCCTGCTTCTCCTGCTTGTCAACGGAGGTGGCGGTGGCCGCGTGGGTGCCTGCGCCCTCAGTTACTGCTGTGTCTGCGACAGTCGTGTCCAAAACTCTTCCAATCCTTGTTGTACGCGGTTGACGTCTTCCGGCGTCCCCATGAGTTCGAAGCGATATAGGTGCGGGACCTTGCACTTGGCGGCGATGATGTCGCCGGCCATGCAGTAGTTGTCCCCGAAATTCGTGTTCCCTGCGCCGATCACTCCGCGGATCAGCTTCCGGTTGCCCGGGTCGTTCAAAAACCTGATGACCTGCTTTGGAACAGATCCCTCTCCCCCGGTGCCGCCATAGGTCGGCACCACCAGCACGTAGGGCTCCCGGGCCACCAGCGGAGCGTCCCTCGGGTAGAGGGGGATCCTGGCGGCGTCGACTCCCAGCTTCGCGACGAAGCGTGCCGTGTTTTCGGAGGTGGAGGAAAAGTAGATGAGGCGGCAGTGCGTTAGTTCGGGAGCTGTTGTGCTGACCGCTTCCCCGCTGTCAGCCGTGGCAGCTACCCGATCTTCAGTTGTTACAACCACGGTGGTCACCTCATCTACCGTGAATTCTTGCCTGGTAGCGGCGTCCCTGAGTGTTTCAGGTGATTGGGCGTTTCAGGCTACGGGGCGTTTCAGGCTACAGCGACGGCGGCGGCCTGCGCCAGTTCTTCGATCTTGTCCGGGCGGAAACCGGACCAGTGGTCCTGGTCAGTGACGACAACGGGGGCCTGCATGTAGCCCAGGGACTTCAGGCGCTCAAGGGCCTCCGCATCCTGGGAGATGTCGACACTCTGGTAGGCGATGCCCTTCTTGTCCAGCGCGCGGTAGGTCGCGTTGCACTGAACGCAGGCCGGCTTCGTGTAAACCGTAACGGTCATGGTCCTAGTCCCCTTTGTTGAAGTCTTCTTCGGAGCGCTTCCCCGGCTCCGACTGTCCCGCGCTGATGCTCTGCTGGAACTGTATGTCGATACTACATGTAGTGCAAGAGCCTCACGCGGACCCCAAGATGATGTATTACAAGTATGTCATTTAACCCACCGTTAATCCACAGGAGGGGGCCCTCCAAATGTCCGGATTTCCGCCATTTTGGCGGACGAAATCCACACCCTGTGCAGTAGTTACCCACATTAATCACCCCCGCGTGTCGCACCGCAGACGGCGTGTCGCGCCCCTCCGTGCGGGCGCGTCACGGTGGCGCCGGCCACTACATCTGGTGTCCGGGCACACTAAAGAGGCGGGCACCGTGGTGCCCGCCTCATCAGATGGTGATTGTTCTAACACCCGAGTCGTCATACCCTGCGCCGTCATGCCGTGACCGGCGCCACGGGGACCTATTCAGGACCTATTCAGGACCTCGGCTGGTGCTCGGTCTAGGCCGCGCCCTTGGTGGCGGCACCGTTCGTAAGGGCACTGTCGAGCACGATCTGCTGCACGTCGAGATAGCCCGTTTCAAACCCGGCCCGGGAGTAGCACAGGTAGAACAGCCACATCCGCTGGAAGACCGCGTCGAAGCCCATGGCCCCCACCTCGTCTTCGCGGGCCATGAACCGCTCCTCCCAGAGCCTCAGGGTCTGGGCATAGTGGTCGCCCATGGCGAGGCGTTCGCGCACCCGCAGTCCGGTCTGCTTCGCGGTGATGTCTTCGATGGCGCGGACGGACGGAATGACCCCGCCAGGGAAGATGTACTTGTGCACCCAGGTGTAGCTGGTGCGGGTGGCCATGAGGCGGTCGTGGGCGATCGTGATGGCCTGGACGGCCACCTTGCCGCCCGGGGCCAGGACCCGCTCGATTGTCTGGAAGTACGTGGCCCAGTATTCGAAGCCGACGGCCTCGATCATTTCGACCGAGACGACGGCGTCGTACTCGCCCTCCACAGCGCGGTAGTCCTTCAGCTCGATCGTGACGGCGTCGGCGTAGCCGGCCTCGGCCACGCGCCGGCGGGCGAGTTCCTGCTGTTCGCTGGAGAGCGTGACGGAGTAGACGGTGGCGCCGCGGGAGGCGGCGCGCAGGGCGAGCTCGCCCCAGCCGGTGCCGATTTCCAGGACGCGGGTGCCTTCCTTCACGCCGGCCTTGTCCAGGAGGCGGTCAATCTTGGCCTGCTGCGCGGCGGCCAGCCCGTCCCAGGCCACGCTCCGCAGGGCGTCGCCGTTTTCCGGGAAGAGGGCGCTGGAGTACGTCATGGTGCTGTCCAGGAACGAGGCGAAGAGCTCGTTGGAGAGGTCGTAGTGCCGCGAGATGTTGGAGCGGGTGTTTTTCTCGGTGTTCCGTTCCCTGCGCGGCTGGCGCGGGAGGTACAGGCCGCGCAGCTTCTGCAGCGGCTCGGGCACGAGCGTGCCGACGCGGGAGGCAAACACCTCCATGACGGCGGTGAGGTCATCGGCGTCCCAGTCGCCGGCCATGAAGGACTCGCCCAGGCCGATCAGGCCGCCGTCGCCGAGCCGGGCGGCGAAGTCGTCGGGCCGGTTGATGGTCATGACGGGGTAGGCGGTGCCGGCGGGCGTCTGCTCGGCGGGTGCCTGGTCCGAGGCAGCCCGCTCCAGAACGGCATTGCCCGGCGCCTTTCCCAGTGCCGTCTTGCCCAATATCGTGCCGTCCGCGTACCGGACTTCCAGCGGCAGCCTGCGCACGGCCGCCTTGAAGATGGCGTCCGCAGCGCGTCCGGCCACACGGGCCTTCAGGCTCGAGGGCACCGTCGCGATGCTGGGCCAGATGGCGGCGTCGATGGCGACGGGCGGCTGGGGAACGGTGTAAGGCACCCTGCTGCTGACGGCTCCGCTGCGCGTGGCGCCCTGGGCCCGTCCCGCGCCGGATCCGGTCGCTTCGGTCATAGTCACTGAACTGCCTCCTGTGAAGGGTGGTGTGGTTTCTTGATGATGGGCAGGCGGCGTGCCCACAGCCTGATGCCCTGCCAGCGGATCTGCGCCGCAACACGCAGCGGGGCCAGAGGTACCGCGAGCGCCGCGGACACGATGTTCCGCAGCGTCGCTTCGTGGCGGACGCCGTCCATGGTGGCGATGAAGGGCTGCTGGCCCTCCCGCTCCAGGACGATCGATACGGCAAGCCGTTCACCGGGTTCGGGGAGCTTCATGCGGTACCCGCCGTCGACGTCGTTGAACGGGGAGACGTAAAACGCCTTCGGGACGCTCGCCCGGCCAGTGGCGTCGGTTTCGAGGAGGTAGCAGTGCCTCTCCCCGTACGTGTTGTGGACCTCGACGACGACGCAGCGCAACTCACCGGCGCTGTCATGGCACCAGAACACGCTTAGCGGGTTGAACACGTGCCCGAATACCCGGGCACTGGCCAGCATGGCGATGCGTCCGCCGTCGAGCCCGATCCCCTGGGTGGCGAGGTAGCGTTCCACATTGCCGCGCAGCGTGCCGTCCGGGTCGCCGAGATGGTCCTCCACCCGGAAGCCGGCCAGCGGCCGGAGCAGCCGCGGCAACTGCGGAAGGTGGTCGACGTCGACATACCAGCTGTAGCTGCGGTACGTGAAAGCGTTGTGCAGCGGGGTGCGCCGCACATGGGAGATGACTGTGCGATAGATGGCGGCGCGGTAGATGGCTGCAATTGCGCTCATGAGCCCTCCGCGGAGACGGCCTGCAGGTCAGGATCTACGGCCACGGAACGGTACTCCTCGTTCAGGACGGCGGCATCGTCCCAGTCGCGGCCCAGCCGGGCGGCGGCCTTGAGGCCGGACAAGGCGCCGTCCTCGTGGAATCCCCAGCCGTGGTAGGCGCCGGCGAAGGCCAGGCGCTCGTCGCCGAGTCCGAGCATCCGCTGCTGCGCCTTCAGCGACTCCGGGGTGTACTGCGGGTGCTCGTAGACCATCCGGTCCAGCACCGCAGCGCCGTCGATCAGTTCGGATTCGCCGAGGCTGACGATGTACCGGCCGCCGTCCGCGGGCTCCAGCCGCTGCAGCCGGGTCATGTCGTAGCTGACCAGGACCTTGTCCGGCCGGGCATCGCAGGACGGCAGCCGGTAGTTCCAGGATGCCTGGGCGTTGGGGCTGGCCGGCAGCACGGCTTCGTCGCGGTGAAAAATGGTCTGGTTCACCGAGTACGGCATGCCGCCAAGGGCATCCCTCTCGGCGGCCGAGGCACCGGTGAGCATGCGCAGGGCCTGTGCCGGGTGGGTGGCGATCACCACAGCGTCAAAGGTCTCGCGCACAGTCCCGGCACCCAGCGCGGACGTGACGTCCACGCCGTCTGCGTGCCGGTGCACCGTGGTGACAGGGCTGGCGAGCCGGATGTCCGGCAGGGTCTTGGCCACCTTGTCGACGTAGCTGCGCGAGCCGCCGGTGACCGTCCGCCACTGCGGCGAGCCTTTGACGCCGAGCAGGCCATGGTGGCCCAGGAAGGTGAACAGGTAGCGGGCCGGGTAGGCCAGCGCTGTGGTGGGGTCGCAGGACCAGACGGCGCTGACCACAGGGGTCATGAAGTGCGAGATGAAGTAGCTGCTGAATTTTTCCCGGGCCAGGAACTCGCCCAGGGTGAGCTCGTGTCCTGTGCCGGTGCCTGTTCCCGTGGAGGGTTCCGCCAGCAGGGCGCGGGCCCGGCGGTGGAACCGGGTGACTTCCAAGAGCATCCGCAGGTAGCGGCCGCGCAGCAGGGTGGACGGCCGGGGAATGATGCCGCTCCCGTTGGGCCGTGCGCCGGCGTATTCCAGGCCGCAGCCGTCGCAGCGGACGGACATGCTCATCTCGGAGTCCTGGGTTTCGACGCCGAGCTCGGCGAACAGGCGCAGGAGTGTGGGGTAGGTCCGCTCGTTGTGCACGATGAAGCCGGTATCCACGCCCAGGGTGGGCCCGTTCTGCTGCGGCACATCGTGGGTGTGGGCGTGGCCGCCGAGCCGGGCGTCCGCCTCGAAGAGGGTCACCCGGTCCCACCCGTTCAGCACGTAGGCGGCGGTCAGCCCCGCCACTCCGCTGCCGATGACGGCGACCCGCCGTCCTCCCGGAATCCCTGCTGCTTGCGACACTGGTCTGCTCCTGTTGTTTAGCCCAAATACTTCTCTAGCCCGAAGTCTCTTGTGGGCTATTCGTTGCCGTCGGGCGGCCGGATGAGTATGGATTCCGCATTTTTCAGGTCGGCTTTCAGTTCACCGCCTGCGGCGCCGGCAACCGTCGCTTGGGTGGGGCCCCTCGAAGTCTCATGCATGGGCATGGCCGTGCCGTGCAGACATTCCGTGCAGCCAACCCTGGCCGCCCGGGGTAGGCCGGATATGCCACAATGAAGCGGGATTTCCGGTCCCGTCCCGTGGACCCGCCACATTGGACCCGCTACCAGGCGAAGGGCAGCCCTTGATCAACCCCGTCCATCTGCGGACCCTTGTCGAAGTGATCCGGCTTGGATCGTTTGCGGCCGCCGCGGCCCGGCTCGGCTACACGGCCTCGGCCGTCTCCCAGCAAATGTCGGCACTGGAGCGTGACACCGGCGTCACCTTGTTCCAGCGGGCGGCCCGCAGCATCCAGCCGACGGAAGCCGCCGTCGTCATGACACGGCACGCAGCCAAAGTGCTCACGGATATCGAGACGCTCATGGCCGCCGCCTCACGGGCGCAGGAGAGCCCCAGCCAGGAGCTGCGGCTGGGCATTTTCCCGAGCCTTGCCACCTATGTGCTGCCGCCGATCCTGCAGAACCCGGCCTGGAAGAAGCTCGGCATCGACCTGCGGGTCTCGGTCGCGGAACCGGCCCAGACCATCCAGGGGCTGCGGACCGGCGGCGAACTCGACGTTGCCCTGGTGTACCAGGTGGGACAGTCCGGCCTCGCCTGGCCGCACACCGTGGACCGGCAGTGGATCGGCGACGACGACTTCCGGGTGGTGCTGCCCGCGGCCTGGGGCATCGGCACGGATTCCAAGGTGGCCGCCCCGCATCTCTCGGACATGCCCTGGATCATGCATCACCCGGGCACATCCGATGCCACGGTGATCGAACGCCTCTTCGCGAGCTGCAACCTGCACCCCCGTGTGGTGGCCTACAGCGATGACTTCCATGCCAGCCTGGAAATGGCGGCCGCCGGGCTCGGCGCCGCCCTGGTCCCCGAGCTGGCCCTGCGGCACCGGCCTGCCGGCGTCGTGGTCCTCGATGTTCCGGAGATCAGGCTGGCCCGCAATGTTTTCGCCCTGCTGATCAACGAGAAGCGGACCGCCCAGGTCCAGCTGTTCGTGGAACTGCTGGCCGAGACGATGCACAGGCTCAGCACCGTGCGAAAGGATTGAGCCCGAAGGGCCGAGCTGAAAGACCACACGTCTAAGAACTGCGGAGGGGTTTCCCTCCGGCGCCCGATCGAGAAGGATGGGGGCCATGAACAAAAGCTATTCAGCCTCCCGGCCCGTCTCCTCCGACAACCCCGAGGTAATCGCCGCGGCCATCCGGGCGGCCACCGAGGAACTCCGAGACACGCTGCAGCGCCATGGCATCGAGGCGAGCTTCGAGGACATAGCCCTGCTGGGGCACTCGGAGTCCTGGGACGACGAGGGGACGCGTTGGGTCGAGGTCGAATGGGACGGTGTGGAAGCCGGTTAGGACCTGACCCGCTTTCCGACCGGCGCGACCAGCGCGTCGATGATCCGGTGCCTGGTCCGGGTGTACGGCGGGTAGATGAGTTCCAGCGTGTCCGGCCACAGCGGCTTGTCCAGGGTGGAGCGCTCATGCGAGAACGTCCGCACCGAATGTTCCCCGTGGTACGCGCCCATGCCGCTGCCGCCTACCCCGCCAAACGGAAGCCCGGGGACGGAGAGGTGGGCCGCCGGAACATCGAAACACAACGCCCCGGACGAGGTCCGCTCGGCGAAGGCACGGCGCGTCGCGGGATCCTTGCTGAAGACGTAGAGGGCCAGCGGTTTGGCGCGCCCGTTGACCTCCCCGATGGCCGCGTCGAGCCCGCGCACGGGCACCAGTGGCAGCAGCGGGCCGAAGATTTCTTCGGCCATGACGGCGTCGCCGGGCGCCGGCCGCAGCAGGGTCGGCGCTAGGTAGCGGCTGGCGGCGTCGCGCTGTCCGCCGTGCACCACCGTGCTGGCGTCGGCCAGGGCAGCGAGCCGTGCGAAGTGGCGGTCATCGACAATCCGGCCGTAGGACGGGCTCGCCGCCGGGTCCGTTCCGAAGAGCGCCGTGATGGCCTTGATCAGCTCGGCCTGCAGCGGCTCCAGGACCTCCTCGCGGGCCAGGACGTAGTCCGGGGCGACGCACGTCTGCCCGGCGTTCATGAACCGGCCCCAGGCAATCCGTTTGGCCGCCGTGGCAAGGTCCGTGGACGCATCGACATAGGCCGGGCACTTGCCGCCGAGCTCCAGCGTCACGGGGGTCAGGTGTTCGGCGGCCGCGCGCATCACCACCTTCGCCGCGGCCTCTCCCCCGGTGAAGAAGATGTGGTCGAACCGTTCGGCCAGCAGCGCTGTGGTCTCCGGGATGCCGCCCTCAACCACCTCGGCGGCGCCGGCCAGGTATTCGGGAATCCAGCGGGCCAGCGCGGCCGAGGTGGCCGGGGCGTGTTCGCTCGGCTTGAGCACTACGGTGTTTCCCGCGGCCAAGGCTCCGGCCAGCGGGGCGAGCAGCAGTTGCAGTGGGTAATTCCACGGCCCGATCACCAGCACCACGCCCAGCGGAGTGAGTTCGGTCCAGGCACGGGCCGGCTGTACTGCGGGAGGCACCGGCACGCGGCGGGGCCGCAGCCAGTTTTCCAGGTGCCGCTCCAGATGTGCCGCCTCTGCGTCAGCGAATCCGATCTCCGCCAGCTGCGCCTCGGTGCGGTGCTTGCCCACGTCGTGGGCGAGGGATTCGGCGAAGTCCGCCTGCCGTTCCGCCAGCATGCGCCGCAGCCCGCGCAGTTGATCCAGCCGCCAGGTGAGTGGACGCGTGGTCCCGGCGTCGAACACGGCACGGGCACGGACGACGGGCGAGATTACATGCTGCATCCGATCAATCTACAGTCACACGGACATCCGCCGGTCCGGCACCCGATAAAACCCTGCCAACGCTGGAATGGTCCGGTTTTCAGGACTATGTTGAACATATGAACAAGGTAGCGAGCAAGCACTTCGGCGAGGTCGAGCTCAACCACGGAAGGGACCATAATCTCACCGCCACGCATGAGCTGGCGGGCCAGACCGTGGAGCTTGACCTGAATGTCAACGCGCATGACCATTTCGATGAAGCGGCCATGCACAAAGTTGACTACCGCTTGCGCTTCCTGCCCGAGCTCGTGGACCAGGTCCGCGAAATGATCGCCGAGGAACTGGACCAGGAAGGCACCAGCCCCCAGGAGTACCGCCACTTCCACTGCAACGCGATCAAGGACGAACACCTCAAGAAGGTTTTCGGCGTCGAGAACAAGAGCCAGCTGACCGACGAGGTCTTCCTCAGGGCGCTCAAGCTCGGCCACGTGGGCATCTACCCCGGCCAGCCGGAACGCTACTTCGTCCTCGACTTCACGCTGGGCCAGCATTTCACCGACGAGGTCCTCGTCGCCTCCGCGGATGAGGACGGCGTCGTCGACGACGAAATCCTCTGGGAATCCTGAATCGCCGGCGAACTTGGATCCACTGCTCCGCAGGTGCCCTTTTGAGCGCCCAAAAGGGCGACTGCTCAGCAATCGATGACCAAGAACGTACGACGCCGGCCGGCCACCTTGCGAGGTGACCGGCCGGCGTCGTTTTGGCTGGAGCGGGTTACTTGGCGGCTTGGAGCAGTTCGGCGCGGACCGTCTTGGTGGCCGTGACCAGGTTGCGCAGGGACTCTTCGGTCTCGGCGTAGCCGCGGGTCTTCAGGCCGCAGTCCGGGTTGACCCAGAGCTGGCGGGACGGGACGTGCTTGACCGCGGTGCTCAGCAGCTCGGTGACTTCCTGCTCGCCCGGGACGCGGGGCGAGTGGATGTCGTAGACACCCGGGCCCACGCCGCGGCCGAAGCCGTGGGACTCGAGGTCGTGCACAACCTCCATGCGGGAGCGGGCGGCCTCGATCGAGGTGACGTCGGCGTCGAGGCCGTCGATCGCGTCGATGATGGCGCCGAACTCGGAGTAGCACAGGTGGGTGTGGACCTGGGTGGCGTCCGCGGCACCGGCCGTGGAGAGGCGGAAGGACTTCACGGACCAGTCCAGGTACGCGGCCTGGTCGGCCTTGCGCAGGGGCAGGAGTTCGCGGAGGGCCGGCTCGTCCACCTGGATGACCTTGATGCCGGCCGCTTCGAGGTCGGCGATCTCGTCGCGGAGGGCCAGGGCCACCTGGTTGGCGGTCTCGCCGAGCGGCTGGTCATCGCGGACGAAGGACCAGGCGAGGATGGTGACCGGGCCGGTGAGCATGCCCTTCATCGGCTTGCTGGTCAGGGACTGCGCGTACTTGGCCCATTCCACCGTGATCGGGGCGCTACGGGTGACATCGCCCCACAGGATGGACGGACGGGTGCAGCGCGAGCCGTAGGACTGGACCCAGCCGTGCACCGTGACGTCGAAGCCTTCGAGGTTCTCGGCGAAGTACTGGACCATGTCGTTGCGCTCGGGCTCGCCGTGGACCAGGACGTCGAAGCCGAGCTCTTCCTGCAGCTCCACGACGCGCTTGATCTCTTCCTTCATGAGCTGCTCGTACTGCTCCGTGGTGAGGTCGCCGCGGTTGGCGCGGGCCCGGGCGGTGCGGATTTCCGAGGTCTGCGGGAAGGATCCAATGGTGGTGGTGGGCAGCGGCGGCAGGTGCAGCGCCTTCTCCTGGGCTGCCTCGCGGACCGCGTAGGCGGAGCGGTTGAAGTCGGCGTCGGTCAGGGCGGCGGTGCGGGCCCGGACGTCGCCGCGGCGGACGCCCTCGGCCTCGGCGCGGGAGGCGATGACGCGGGTGGCCTCGTCGATGGCGGGCTGGACGGCTTCGGGGTCGCTCAGCAGACCGGCGAGGGTGACAACTTCAACGGCCTTCTGGTCGGCGAAGGCCAGCCAGCTGCGCAGCTGCTCGGACAGCTGGACTTCCTCGTCGACGTCGTGCGGGACGTGCTGGGCGGAGGTGGAGGTGCTGACGGCGAGCTTGGCCACCGACTTCTTCAGTTCGGCGATCTTCTTCGCGGAGGCGGCGAGATCGTTGCGCCAGATGTTGTGGCCGTCCACGACGCCGGCGACGAGGGTCTTGTTGCCCAGCGCGGCCATGGCCGCGGCGGACGGGACCTCGCCCTTGAAGACGTCCAGGTGCAGGGCGTCGATGCCGGTGGCGGCGAGCGTGCCGAGCTGGCCGTTGAGCGCGCCGTACGGGGTGGAGACGAAAAGCTGCGGGCGCTGGGCCGTGGCGGCGAGGGCCTCGTAGGAACGGGCGACGGCGGCCTGGATTTCCACGGCCGGGGTGTCCTGGTCCACCACGAGGGCGGGCTCGTCGAGCTGGACCCAGCTGGCGCCGGCCGCGGCAAGCTTCTGAAGCAGTGCGGCGTACACGGGGAGGATGTCCTCGAGGCGGGACAGCGGGCTGAAGCCGGCCGGGGCGTCGTCGGAGGCCTTGCTCAGCAGCAGGAACGTGACCGGGCCGACGATGTACGGGCGGGTTTCCACGCCGTTGGCGAGGGCGTACTCGAATTCCTCGACGATCCGGTTGGAGGTCAGCGCGAAGTTGGTCTCCGGGCCGATTTCCGGCACGAGGTAGTGGTAGTTGGTGTCGAACCACTTGGTCATTTCCAGCGGCTGCTGTTCCTTGTTGCCGCGGGCCAGGGTGAAGTAGCCGTCAATGTCGAGCTGTCCCTCAGCGTTGAGGAGGTTCCCGAACCGGGCCGGCACGGCGCCGAGGTGGGCGGCGGCGTCGAGCACCTGGTCGTAGTAGGAGAAGGTGCCGGGGACGGCCGCGGCTTCAGTCAGGCCAAGGCCCTGGAGGCGCTTGGCGGTGCCGAGCTGGATTTCCTTGGCGGCGGCGTCCAGGGCTGCGGCGTCGATCTTGCCGGCCCAGTAGGCCTCGACGGCTTTCTTGAGTTCGCGGCGGCGGCCGATTCGCGGGTAGCCGAGGATCGAGGCGGACGGGAAGGGGGTGGTGAGAAGTTCAGTCATGGGAAGTCCTTGAAGTTGTCGTTGACAGATGACGGAGGTGGGTGCTCAGCTGGCGAGCTGGCTGGCGGCACGCCGGGAGGCGCTGATGCGGCCGGCGCCGTGCCGGTTGCCGCCCTGCCGGTTGCCGCGGTTGCCGCTTCGCGGCCGGGGCAGGGCGAGTTTGTCCAGCACGTCCAGGGCGGCGGCGTGCTCATTGAACGTGTAAAGGTGGATGCCGGGGGCCCCGGCGGCCAGGGCCGCGTTGGCGAGATCCACCGTGGCGCTGACCCCGATCCGGGTCCGTTCGGCGTCGGTATCGGCGGCCGCAAGGCGTTCGATGAGTTCCGGGGCCGGTTCCACGCCGGTCAGCTCGCCGAGGCGGGCGAGCCGCCGGAGGCTGGTCAGCGGCATGACCCCGGGAATGATCGGGATGGTGACCCCGGCCCGCCGTGCCCGGGTCAGGAGATCGGCGTACTGCTCGGTGTGGAAGAAGACCTGGGTAATGGCGAAGTCGGCGCCGGAGCGCTGCTTGGCCAACAGGACCTCGATGTCGTGCGCCTCACTCGGGGATTCCGGGTGCCGGGTCGGGTAGGCGGCGACGCCGACCGCCACCTTGCCGGCGCACAGCAGTGCCGAGCGGCGCTGCTCCACGCGGCGGATGAGTTCGATCAGGTCCTGGGCGTACCGGAGCGATCCCGGCGGCGGGGTTGCGCCGTCTTTGGGCCGGTCACCGCGCAGGGCGAGGATGCCGCGGACACCGACGTCGAGCAGTTCGCCGATGATCTCCGCCAGTTCCTGCGGGGAGTTCCCGACGCAGGTCAGGTGGGCCAGGGGCCGGAGCGTCGTTTCCTGCACGAGCCGGTTGATGAGTTCGACGGCGGTGCTGCGGTTGGAGCCGCTGGCGCCGTAGGTCACGGAGACGTAGTCCGGGTCCGTGGCTTCCAGTTCGCCGATGGTGGTCCAGAGGGATTCGGCGGCCGCGGGCGACCGCGGCGGAAACAGCTCGTAGGACAGCGCAACAGGGGCTGCGCCGCCAAGATTGGGATGGGTGTCGATAAGGCTTGGTGGTGACATTTGCGTCCTTGGCTGTGAACACTGCCGTCAGGAGACCGGAAACCCGGATGACCGGATACAGATACGGAAACACCGTTGGCAGTGAATTGAGTTTGGGGAACACGGAGGGAACTTCAGCAGGGCGCAGCCGCGACTGTTACGCCTGATACGAAGTTGTCCGTGAGCAAATGTCAGGCCCACATGGGGGCACCCACACCCTCCTGGGCTGCCTTGGGGGCAGCCTTCAGCGGAGGATCGCTGACACGTTACTGAGGTAACTTGTATAGAACTCTAAGGCCGGGCAGCGGGGCCCTTCAAGTCGGCGCCCGAATTAAGACGCACCTTTACGGCCGTTTGCGGTGCCGGGCAGAATTATGTTCGCCGAAGGGGCGGTTTTCGGCCGGCACGGCCGCTCTCCCCAACGCACGCGGTCAGGACTATCCTGTTGCCATGATTCAGCTTCCAGCCAGCTACAAGGAGTACCTCGCCGGCAAGAGCGAGAGCTTCATCAACACGGTCCGGCCCGTCCTCATGCAGTCGGCCGCAGATAAGTCGCACGGGGTGCGGGTCTCCTACAACCGCGGCCCCACCGGCCACCAGGCGCATCTGGACGACACTATTCCTTATGGGACGGTCGTTGAGGACATCGACTGACGCCCGGCTGGCCCGCTGAGGCGGCCGGGCCGGGTCAGCCCACCAGCGACGTCTATCCTTCGAGGAGGAGGCGCTGGGAGCGCGGGGCAAGCGTGTGTTCCAGCACCAGGCAGGCGGCACCGACGGCGCCGACGTCCTCGCCCACTCCTGTGCCCACCACTTCGATCCCGTGGATCTTCCGGGTGGCGCTGTTCGCGTCCACCAGGGCCGGGATTAGCTCCAGATAGGCCGCTGAGAGGCACGTCCAGAACGGGCCCCCAAAGACCACGCGGTCCACGTCCAGGGCGTTGGTGATGGCCGAGACGGCACGGGCCACAAGCACGGCGGACCGTCGAATGATTTCCTTGGCCTCTTCGTTGCCGGCGTCGGCGATCGCGCACAACTGGGCAAACCGCTCCTGGACCGCCGGCGCGCTCCTGTCCTGGAGCGATCCATCCAGTACGCCGGCCGCCTCGGCCTGCGCCACGAGGACCTGCGGAATGGCGGAGGATTTCACGCAGCCGCGCTGCCCGCAGTCGCAAAGGGCGCCGCCCGGGTCCACGATGATGTGTCCGATTTCCCCGGCGTTGCCCGAGGTTCCGCGGACCACTTCGTCGTTGAGGACGATCCCGCAGCCGATCCCGGTCCCCATGTACATGAAGACAAAGCTACCCTCGCCACTGGGGCCGCCGGCCCAGGTTTCGGCCACGGCTGCGGCAGTCACATCTTTGTCCATGATCGTGGACAGGCCCGTGGCTTCGGCCAGGGCATCCCGCAGCCCCACGTGGTCCCAGCCCGGCAGCAGGGGCGGGTCCACGACGGCGCCGTCGTTGAGGTCGATGGGGCCCGGTGAGGCAACCCCGAGCCCGGCGATCCGGTCCGGGTCCACCCCGGAGTCCATGATGAGACGCTTGATTTCGTCCGAGATGGTGTCAATGACCGCCCGGGGGTCGGTGCCGGGCGGGGTGCTGATCCGTGAGTGCCTGACGACGGCGCCGAGCAGGTCCAGCACGACGAACGTAAGTACGGCGGGGTCCAGGTGCACGCCCACCGCATACATTCCTGCGGGATTGAGCCGGAGCATGGTCCTTGGCTTGCCCGGTCCGGTGCCTTCCTTGCCTGCCTCGACGATCAGGTGCTGGTCCAGCAGGCGGCGGGAAATATTGGAGATGGTCTGCGGCGAGAGTCCGACGATCTGGGCGAGCTCCACCCGGCTCAAGCCGCCCGGCGCGCGGCGGATGGCGTCCAAGATGACCGTGAGGTTGAAGTCACCCATCTTCGGTAGGTTGGTCCCTCGCCTCGGAGAGGGTTGCCGGAACTCGGTCACTGATACCTCTAAACGTCTTTGGCCACGCACAGCAGTTGTCAGAATCGTACGTTACGTGCAGGCCTGCGCCCACACTTGCGCTTTTCAGACACAATGTTTCTGCCGCTACGGCCGCCGGGTGCTTGCCGTCACGGTGAACTTCGGATTCCTGCCGACCTCGCGGGTGGGCCCGATCAGGCGTTCGAGTGCCGGCCGGTAGTGCAGGTGGCTGTTGAACACGGTCCAGAGCTCCCCGCCCGGGGCGAGCACCCTGCCTGCCGCTTCGATCAGCTTGATCCCTGCGCCGGAGTGGACGGCCGCTTCAAGATGGAAAGGCGGGTTGAGCAGGACCAGGTCCGCGCCGGCGTCCGGCAGAGAGCTCATGGCGTCGTCCTGGAGCACGTCGATCCGGCCGTCCAGGCCGTTCGCCCGGGACGTGGCCAAGGCAGAGTCGACGGCGGCCGCGGACCGGTCCGTGGCGGTGACGCGGGCGCCGGGGTTGGCGCGGGCGTACATCGCGGCGAGGATTCCGGTGCCGCAGCCAAGGTCAACGGCACGGGTGGCGTGCGGCATCCGGGGCAGGAAGTCCAGCAGGAACCTGGTTCCGATGTCCAGCCCGGTGCCGGCAAACACGGCGCCGCGTGCGCAGACCGTGAGGCCCAGTTCGTCATTGACCTCAGTGACCGGGAAGGGCAGCGCGGCCGGGACCGGCTTGGGGCGCCGGGCCAGCAGGAGCCGTGATTTCTGCCGGGCCAGTTGGGGCTGGACGTCCTCGAAGTAGCGCGCCAGCACGGCGTTCATGCCCAGGCTCATGTGTTTGACGCGTCCGCCCGCCAGCAGCACGACGTCGGGAGCGGCGTAGCGGGCGACGGCGTCGGCGATCTCCTCGAGTTCCGCCAGGGACCGGGGCAACTGGAGCAGGACCAGGGACGCGCCCTCCAACAGGCCGGCGCCCAACGGGAGGTGTTCGAAGCCGGCGTCGATCTCCAGGGCCTCGGCGTTCGCCCGCAGCGCCCGTTCACCGGTGATGAGGTCCTGGTGGACCCGGACAGGGTGCGCCCCGAGCGTCAGCGCCCCGAGTGTCAGGGCGCCGTACCGGTCCCCCATGACCGTGAGCCGTCCCCCGGGCTGCAGCAGGCCGGCGGCGGCCTCCAGCAGGAGCTTGTCCGTGGCATCCCAGGCCTGCAGGTTGGCGGCCTCGACGTCGGGGAATCGTCCCAGCCGGGCAAAGAGCGATTCGAAGTTGTTGTCCGTCACGCGCGTTGTGCCGCCGTTTCTACTTGGGCTTGGGAATTTGGCTGGGGTGCCGGGACCCGGTACGAGGGCCCTGGGTACTGCACTGCAGTGTTTTACGTTTTACGTTTTACGTTTTACGTTATACCGGTCCGGGCCAGCAGTGTGACGATGCCCGCCACGGCGGCCCGGCCGGCACGGTTGGCGCCTATCGTGGACGAGGACGGCCCGTAGCCGACGAGGTGGACCCGCGGCTCGGCCGCGACCTGGGTGCCGTCCATCGCGATGCCGCCGCCAGGTCCGCGCAGGTGCAACGGGGCGAGGTGTTCGAGTTCGGCCCGGAATCCCGTGGCCCACAGGATTACCCCGGCGGCCAGGAAGCTGCCGTCAGCCATCCGCACGCCGTCGGGCTCGATCGCGGTGAACATGGGGTGCCGGTCAAGGACGCCGCGCGCCGCGGCGGCGCGCAGGGCCGGGGTCCAGATCAGGCCCGTCACGGAGACGACGCTCTGCGGCGGGAGGCCCTGGCGCACCCGCTCCTCAACGAGGGCGACGGCGTCGTGGCCCGCCTGCCGGTCGAAGGCGGCCTCGCGCCAGAGAGGTACCCGGCGCGTGAACCACGTGGTGCTGGTGAACTTGGAGATTTCATCGAGCAGCCCGACAGCCGAGATCCCGCCGCCGACCACGATGACATGCTGGCCGCGGAATTCGCCGGCGGAAACGTAGTCGGCAACGTGCAATTGCCGGCCGCGGAAGCTGGCCTTGCCCGGATAGATGGGCCAGAACGGCCGGGTCCAGGTGCCGGTCGCGTTGATCACGGCGCGGGCAGAGAACCCGCCGCTGGAAGTGGTGATGGTCAACCGTCCGGCGGGATCAGCGTCTTCCCGGGTCACCGAGTGCACTTTAACGGGCCGCTCGATCGCGAGGCCGAGGTCGTGTTCGTACCCGCCGAAATAGCGGGTGAGGAAACTGGAGCTGGCCTCGGCGGGATCCACGTCGGGCTGTGGGATTCCCGGGAGGTCGCTGATGCCGTTCACCGTGGCCATGAGCAGGCTCTTCCAGCGGTGCCGCCAGGCGCCGCCGGGCCCGTCCTCGGCGTCGAGCACGACATACGTCCCCGCAGGCGGGGCCTCCGCCGCTGCTGGTCCTTCTGCCGCGGTCTGCCCCGTGCCGGCCCCGGCAGGGCCGGCCGGGATGAAGCCGCGGCGCTGAAGGTGGTAGGCCGCCGACAGCCCCGCCTGCCCGGCGCCGACCACGACGACGTCGGCCCGGCGCGCCGTCTCCACAGTCACGCTCCGGCCCCGGTCAGATCTTTTTGACGACGCTGGACTTGAGCTGCATGGGGCCCACGCCGTCCACCTTGCAGTCGATGTCGTGGTCGCCCACACCGTTGACCAGACGGATACCGCGGACCTTAGTGCCGACCTTGATGACCGTGGAGCTGCCCTTGATTTTCAGGTCCTTGACCACTGTGACGGTGTCGCCGTCGGCGAGGACGTTGCCCACCGCGTCCTTGACGACGGCGTCGGCAGGGGCGGCGCCGCCGGCGTCTGTGTCAGTTTCCGCGGACGCGGACCATTCGTGCGCGCACTCCGGGCAGACCAGGAGCGCCCCCATTTCATAGGTGTATTCGCTGGAGCATTCGGGGCACGGGGGCAGGGTATCGTTCACGCGTCCAAGTTTAGTCGCCGCTTTGGGTCGCCGCTTTGCTGGCCGCTATTGGCCGCCGCTGGCTGGTTGCCTCAGAACGGGTTCAGCAGGCGATCCACGAACTGCCGCGTGCGTTCCTCCCGCGGGTCCCGCAGGACGGTGTCGGGGTGGCCGCGCTCGACCACCACGCCGCCGTCCATGAAGATGACTTCGTCGGCCACCTGGCGGGCGAACGCGAGCTCGTGGGTGACCACCACCATGGTCCAGCCTTCGTCCGCGAGTTCCTTGATGACGGTCAGCACCTCGCCCACGAGTTCGGGGTCCAGCGCCGAGGTCGGCTCGTCGAAGAGCAGCAGCTGCGGGCGCAGGGCGAGGGCACGCACAATCCCGACACGCTGCTGCTGGCCGCCGGAGAGCTCGAACGGATAGCTGTTCTCCTTGCCGGCCAGGCCGACGCGCTCCAGCAGTTCCCGTGCCTCCTGGATCGCCTCAGCCTTGGGCCGCTTCTGCACCTGGACCGGGCCCTCGATCACGTTCTCCAAGACGGTCTTGTGCGGGAAGAGGTTGTAGTGCTGGAACACCATGGCGCTGCGGTCCCGTAAGGCGAGCACCTGCTTCTTCGCCACCGGAGTGGAAAAGTCGACGGTCAGTTGCCCCGCGAACTCGGCAACGCCGGCGTCGGGCATTTCGAGGCCGTTCAGGCACCGGAGCACTGTCGTCTTGCCCGACCCGGACGGCCCGATCAACGTAACCACTTCGCCGCGGCGGACTTCAAGGTCGATGGATTTCAGCACAACATGGTGGCCGAACGCCTTGCGCAGGCCCGTGACGGTCAGCAGGGCGTCCACCGGGACAGCGGCGTCCGGAAGCGTATTCCCAGGGGGCGGCGGTTCAAGCGGTTCCGGGGGAAGCGGTTCAGTGGGCGACATAGCGGTCCAATCTCTTCTCCAGGGCGGACTGTCCGCTGGCGAGGACGAGGCAGATGATCCAGTAGATCACGGCCGCCTCCAGATACAGCAGCATGAACTCCTGGCTGAAAGCCGCCACCTGCTGCGCCACGCGGAACAGTTCGGTGACGAGGATCAGCGACGCCAGCGAGGTGTCCTTGACCAGGCTGATGAAGGTGTTGGACAGCGGCGGGACCGAGACCCGCGCCGCCTGCGGCAGGATGATCCGCACCAGTGTCTGGTGGCGCGACATTCCGATGGTGTGGCCGGCCTCCCACTGGCCCTTGGGAACGGACAGGATGGCCGCCCGGATGACCTCCGCGGCATAGCCGCCGACGTTCAGGGAGAACGCGATGATGGCGCTGGGCCAGGGGCTGATGGTGATTCCGACGGACGGGAGCCCGTAGAAAATGACGAACAGCTGGACCAGGAGCGGGGTTCCGCGGATGACGGAGATGTAGATCCTCGCCACCGCGGAGATGAGCCGGTTGCGGCTCAGCCGCATGAGGGCAACTACCAGGGCCAGTAGGAGGCCCAGGCTGAACGACGCCAGCGCCAAGGGAATAGTGCCAAAGATTGCACCCGACAGGAGGGGGCCCAGCGATGACCACACGAGTTCCCAGTTGATGCTCATACCCGGACGCGGCGTTTCTCGGCGGCTGTCACAGGGCTACTTCGTGACGTCGGCGTCGAAGTACTTCTGGGAGATCTTCGTCAGGGTGCCGTCGGCCGCCAGCTCGCCGAGGGCCTTGTTGATGGCGTCGGTCAGGCTGGTCGATCCCTTGCGCAGGGCGAAGGCGCTCAGCGACTTGTCAGTGGTCTCGGCGGCAACCTTGATGGCGGTGTCGTTGTCGGTCTTCTGGTAGTCCAGATACGTCAGCTTGTCGTTGATGGTCGCATCGACGCGGCCCTGCTTGAGCAGCGTGATCGCCTGCGCCCATCCCTCCACGGCCTCGACGTTCGCACCGCTCTGCTGCGCCAGTTTGTACCAGTTGCTCGTCAACGACTGCGCCGTGGTCTTGCCGTTCAGGTCCTCGAAGGAATTGATGCTGTTGTTGTCCGATTTGGTGACGACGACGCCGGTGCTCACCGTGTAGGGCGTGGAGAAATCGTACTTGGCCTTGCGCTCGTCCGTGATGGAAACCTGGTTGGCGACGACGTCGAACCGTTTGGCGTCGAGGCCGGCGAAGATGGCGTCGAACTGCGTCTCCTGGTAGGCCGGCTTGACGCCCAGCTTCTCGGCGACGGCGTTCATGATCTCGACGTCGTAGCCCGTCAGTTCACCGCTGCCGTTGGCGTGGAACGTGAACGGCCTGTAGGTGCCTTCCGTGCCGACCTTGAGCACGCCCGAGCTCTTGACGTCGCTGAGGGAGGTGTCCGCACCGGCGGCCGGCGCCGAGCTGGCCGGAGTGGTGGACGCCGAGCCGCAGCCAGCCAGGGCGAGTCCAGCTGCTGCAATGAGGCCGATAACGGAAAGTCGTGTGCGCTTCATGATGGTCCTTAGTCGTGGAGCCGGAAATGGCCTTCCAGCTGGCCGCATGGCGGCCGTCTCCTAGCGACGATAGCAAGGTCCAGCTCAGGGTGGAGAGCTTAAATGACAGTTTGTGACGTCCGGTCTTGACGGACGCGCTTTCTGACCGGCTGCACACCTGCGGGGGGTACGAAAAAGGGAACCACCGTCTGACGGTGGTTCCCTTGGTTGGTGGAGCTGAGGGGACTCGAACCCCTGACCCCCTGCATGCCATGCAGGTGCGCTACCAGCTGCGCCACAGCCCCTCATTTGCCTTGGAAGTTCTTATCTTCCCTGAAGCAACCTGATTAGCTTAAACCACAAATCGCGTTCGCGCTAATCGGCACCCCGGCCCGTGAATTTGCTCGCCCGGCACGCCCTGGAGCAGCCCCGCACCCTGGATCCGGGCAGAAAAAAATCCGCCGGAATCTTTCGATTCCGGCGGATTATCCGGTGGAGCTGAGGGGACTCGAACCCCTGACCCCCTGCATGCCATGCAGGTGCGCTACCAGCTGCGCCACAGCCCCGAATTTTCGCTGCTCCGAGCACGCCTGCTGACGCGCAAAGTTCCGGTTCTTTGTCCGGATCTCTCCGAAGCAACTCAAATATCTTAGACCAGCCCTTCGGAAAATTCCAAATCGGGCATATTCGCCCCAATGGGCGTGGCCGGTGCGCGGGTTGCTACTCCGTGTCCGTGGCGGCGGCTGCCTTGGCGGAGGCGTCCTCGCCCAGCTGCAGATCGACGACGGGGCAGTCCTTCCACAGGCGCTCGAGGGCGTAGAAAATGCGGTCTTCCTCGTGCTGGACGTGGATGACGACGTTGGAGTAGTCCAGCAGGACCCAGCGACCGCCGGAGCGGCCCTCGCGGCGGACGGGCTTCTGGTCAAACTTGGCGAGCTCGTCCTCGATGCCGTCCACGATCGCATTGACCTGGCGTTCGCTCGGGGCCGAGGCGATCAGGAACACGTCGGCCAGGGCCAACCGTTCGCTGACGTCCAGGGCCACGATGTCCTCGGCAAGCTTCTCCGAGGCAGCGCGGGCTGCGTGGCGGGCGGTAATGATGGATGAATCGGTTGCAGACACGGGACTCCTTGTAGTGATGAAATTTATGGTGAAGAAAAATGCTTGGAATGAAAACTGTGGGGTCAAAAGCTGAACTTGGGTGGCCGTCGGGCGAACGCTGCGGCGGGAAACAGCAGAACAGCCGCGGTGCCGTTCTTAGTGGGGTGCCATTGGACGGGCCCCCGGCCTAGCGGGCCAGACCGGTGACGATCAGGGTGATGCCGGCGATGAGGGCGACGATCCCCAGGGCCAGGACGCCGAGCTGGAGCAGACGGAGGCGCCGCGCCCGGCCCAGCCCGGCGGTAGCGGCATCCAGGGGTTCCAGTCCGTAGGCCGAATTCGCGGCCACGGGCTCCCCGCCCACCAACCGCTCGTCCGTCTCCCCCGCGGAATTCGCCGCGGCGCTTGCCGGCCGCGCCGTTCCGGCCTTGGCGGCTTCTTCTGCGCGGGCCAGGACGCCTGCCCGGCTGCCAGCCGGGCCTGCGGGCCGCTGGCGGGACACGCCCGGACGCCGCGCGCCGGGTTTCCGTGGCGCGTCCACCCGGGGACCCGGGTTGGTGACAACCGGAACATACGACGTGGCAGGGCGCTTCATGACGGGCCGCTCCACGCCGGGAACCTTCTCAAATTCCAAGGGCGTGACCATTGCCAGGTTGTTGGCCGTGGTCGGATCGTTGCGGGGCACCGCCGGCTGGCTGTTTTGTTCCGCGAGCTTCTGCTTGGCGGCGGCACGGCGGTTCAGTATCGCGGCGCGCTCAGCCAGGGCGATCTGCTCGGCCAGGACGGCCGGATCAACGGCGTCGGGATCCGTGGCCGCGATGTGCTCCATCTTGGCCACTTGGTTCTTGGCCTGCTCCGCGAGGAGTTCGCGCGCGGCTAGCGCCTGCTCCACGGTCATCCCCTCGGGCGTCTGCCGGCCGGGTCCGGCGCTGTCCGGCGCGGGAGCATTGGGAGCCGGGGATGCTGACACAGCCGGAACCGCGCCCTTCTGGGCGGCATCCTTTGGGGCAGCGTCCTTCTGAGCGGGGGAAACCACGGGGGTGGCCCGGGTCCGCGGCGACACCGGGACGATGGTGTTGGCCTGGGTGGCCGGGGCGGTTTCGGTCGCCAGCTCCAAAAGCCGCAGCTGGCGCCGGGTGGGCGGCCCTCCCTGCGCCAGCTGGCCTTCTTTCTCAGCCAGTTCCTTGATGGTCCGCAAGGCGGCACGGTCCCGTGCCCGGACCTGAGAGGACCGTTCGGCACCGCCACGCACAGAGTCCACGGGAGCGTCGGCAACGCGACGGCTCCGGCCGGTGATTTCGGCCTCGGTCGGTTCGCCCGGTCCCTGAGTGTCCAGACGTTCATCTCTGGCCTGTCGCATTTCGCGGCGGCTGCGGATGGGAGGCTGTTCCTGACTCATGGCAAACTCATTCAGTGCTGGCTGGTTGGGTTATCTCGAAGGTGGGATCGTGCTGTGCGGGGTCGACCCCTGCCGCGCCGTTGCCGGCGTTGGTGGCCTCAGCGTGTTCGGAATCGGGGCGGACTGAGTCGGTGCTGGCGTGGTACAGGCCGTACTTGGCGATGTACTGGACCACCCCGTCCGGCACGAGGTACCAGACCGGATTGCCTTCGGCCACCCTCGTGCGGCAGTCCGTGGAGGAGATGGCCATGGCCGGGACCTCCAGGAGGCTGACGTCTTTGCGGCCCATGCCGTCCAAAACGTGGCCAGGCCGGGTTACGCCCACGAAGTGAGCGAGGGACCAGAGTTCATCGATGTCTTTCCAGGACAAAATCTGGGCCAGGGCGTCCGCGCCGGTGATGAAGAACAGGTCGGCGTCCGGTCGCAGGGTGTGCAGGTCACGCAGGGTGTCGATCGTGTAAGTCGGTCCCGGACGGTCCACGTCCACCCGGCTGACGGTGAAGCGGGGGTTCGAGGCCGTGGCGATGACTGTCATGAGATACCGGTGCTCGGCTTCGCTGACTTTCTTGGCCATCTTCTGCCAGGGCTGGCCGGTGGGCACAAACACGACTTCGTCGAGGTCGAACTTGGCCGCGACCTCACTGGCCGCGACAAGGTGTCCGTGGTGGATGGGATCGAACGTGCCGCCCATCACACCCAGACGCAGGCGGCGCTGGGCGCCGCGCTGCCTCATGGTGGCGGAAATATTAGTGACCTTGGCTGTGATCGTGCTTGTTCGGGTGCTGGCGGTGCGGATCCGAGTGCTCCTCGACAGCCACGTGGCGCCTGCCCAGGTTGGAGTAGGACAGCGTGATCAACAGCAAGACGACCAGAATCACGAACAGGGAGCCGCCAATGACAAACGGCGGTGCGATGAGCGGTGCGAGTTCCTCGTGGCCCGATTCGCCGACGGCGGCGACGAAAGTGGCGATCTGCTGCGACAGCATGTTCTCCCCTAGTGAGTTCAAAATTTGACGACGGCGGAGGTGTCCGCCGTTCCGGTCTTCCGTTCCATGTTACAGCGTTGTTAGCCCCGGACCTGGCCCTCGCCCTGCACGATCCACTTCGTGGTGGTCAGTTCCGTCAGTCCCATGGGGCCGCGGGCATGCAGTTTTTGGGTGGAAATCCCCACCTCGGCGCCGAGGCCGAGCTCGCCGCCGTCGGTGAAGCGGGTGGAGGCGTTCACGATCACGGCGGCCGAATCGACCTCGGCGATGAAGCGCTCGGCGTTGGCGAGGTCGTTGGTCAGGATCGCTTCGGTGTGGCCGGTGGTCCACTTCCGGATGTGCCTGACGGCCTCGTCCAGGCTGTCCACCATGGCCACTGCCAGGTCCAGGTTCATGTATTCGGTGGCCCAGTCTTCCTCCGTGGCAGGCACCGTCTGGATCGAGGCCGGCAGTGCGGCGCGGATGCGCTGGTCCACGTGCAGGGTGACCCCGGCTGCCCGCAATGCCGAAGCGACGGCGGGAAGGACGGTTGACTTGGAGTGCACCAGGAGCGTTTCGACCGTGTTGCAGACGCTGGGCCGCTGGGTCTTGGCGTTGAGGAGGATGTCGACGGCCATTTCCTCGCCGGCGGAAGCGTCCAGGTAAATGTGGACATTGCCCTCACCGGTCTCGATGACCGGTACGGACGAGTTCGTCACAACGGCCTGGATCAGCTCGCGGCCGCCGCGGGGAATGAGCACGTCCACCCGGCCGCGCGCCCGCATGAGGGCGTTGGCGCCGTCGCGGCCGTACTGGTCCACAGTCTGGACGGCGTCGGCGGGCAGGCCCACCGATTCCAGCGCATCCCGGAGGATGGTGATCAGGGCGGCGTTGGTGGCGGCAGCGGCGGACCCGCCGCGCAGGATGACGGCGTTGCCGCTCTTAAGGGCCAGTCCGGCAATGTCGACCGTGACATTCGGGCGGGCCTCATAGATCGCGGCCACCACACCCATGGGTACGTTGATCTGGCGCAGGCGCAGCCCGTTGGGGAGGGTCTGGCCACGCACGACGTTTCCAACGGGATCGGGCAGCGTGGCGAGGTTTTCCAGCGCCGCGGCGAGGGCCGTGATGCGTGATTCGGTCAGCGTCAGGCGGTCCAGCAGGGCGGCGCTCGTGCCGGCGGCCCGGCCTGCCGCGACATCTTTGGCGTTGGCGGCCAGGATCTGGTGTTTGTGTTCCACCAGCGCCTTGCCGATGGCGCGCAGGCCCCGGTCCTTCCAGGCCCGGTTGGCGTGCGCCATCTTGCGGGCAGCGTGGCGCGAGCGGTCAGCGATCGCGTGGACGGCAGCTTCGATGTCCGTTGCCGTGGCCGGCGTCCCTGCCGGATCCGGCGCCGCGCCGAAACCCTGGGTGGGTACGGCAGTGCCGGCGGGAACGGTGCCGGCAGGCACGTCAGACACGGCGGCGGGCACGGCGGCGGAAGTCAGGGCCTCAGTCATGCTTCCAGTTTAGGCGTCCAGTGGACCTAGACCAGCACCAGGTCGTCAACATGAACAACTTCGCGGTCATATCCGCGGCCCAGCGCCTTGCCCAATTCCCGCGTGGAGCGGCCCAGCATTTGGGGCAGCTCGGCGGCGGAATAGTTGACCAGCCCGCGCGCAATCACGGTGTTGTCGACAGACACCATCTCCACGGCGTCGCCGGCCTCGAAGTGGCCTTTCACCGCGGCGATCCCGGCAGGCAGCAGCGAGGTGCGGCGGTCGCGGACGGCCTTGACCGCGCCGTCGTCGAGCACCAGGGTGCCGTGCACGGTGGCCAGGTGGGCCAGCCACAGGAGCCGGATCGGCTTGCGCGCGCCATTGACGGAGAACCACGTGCCCACGTCCTCGCCGGCCAGTGCCGCAGCCGCATTCGGCGTGGACGTGACCAAGGCGTGGATGCCGGAACCGGCGGCCATGCTGGCGGCTTCGACCTTGGTGGCCATGCCGCCTGTGCCCACGCCGGCCTTGCCGGTGCTGCCGATCGAGACACCGTCGAGGTCGTGCGGGCCGGAGACGTGCGCAATCCGTTTGGCGCCGTGCGACGGCGGGCCGTCGTACAGGGAGTCGACGTCGGAGAGCAGCAGGAGTGCGTCGGCGCGGACCAGGTGGGCCACCAGGGCGGCGAGCCGGTCGTTGTCGCCAAAGCGGATTTCGTGGGTGGCCACGGTGTCGTTTTCGTTGACCACCGGGACGACGCCGAGGTTCAGGAGCCGGTTCAGCGCGCGGAACGCGTTGGTGTGCTGGCTGCGGCGCATGAGGTCATCCGCGGTCAGCAGCACCTGGCTGACGGTGACGCCGTGCGCGCCGAAGGCGTGGGTGTACCGGGCCATCAGCAGGCCCTGGCCCACGCTGGCAGCGGCCTGCTGGGTGGCGAGGTCGCGGGGGCGCTTCTCGAGTCCCAGCGGGGCGAGGCCGGCTGCGATCGCGCCCGAGGACACCAGGATGATCTCGGTGCCGGCGTTGCGCTGGTGCGCCAAGGCGTCGGCGAGGCCGGTCAGGGCCTCTTCGGAGATCCCGCCCTTGATGGACGTCAGCGAGGACGAGCCCACCTTGACGACGATCCGGCGGGCCCCGGACAGCGCACTGCGGTCCGGGGCGCTGAGGGTGTGGGCCTTGAGGGGCTGCGACCGGTGCTCGACGACGGTCTTACTCGTCATCTGTTGCGCCCAGTCCACTCTCCTTGAGCGGCTGCCGCGCGCGGCGTCCGCTGACGGACTCGGTCCAGATGCCGGCCTTGCGTTCGGCTTCGAGCTCCGCACGGGCGGCGGCCTTCGCGTCGCGCCGCTCCTGCTGTTCGTCGCGCTTCTGGCCACGCGTCGGGCGGTCGCCGATGTCGGCGAAGCGCACGTCGGTGCCGCGCGGTGAGGCGAGGAGTTCGGCGCCGGCCATCATGGTCGGTTCCCAGTCGAAGACGACGCCGTCGTCCTCGCCGATGACCACAGTGTCGCCCGGTGTGGCGCCCTGCTTGAAGAGTTCATTTTCGACGCCGAGCTTGGCCAGGCGGTCCGCGAGGTACCCGATCGCTTCCTCATTGGTGAAGTCGGTCTGCTTGACCCAGCGCACGGGCTTGTCGCCGAGGACGCGGAAGAGCGGCTCGAGGTTCTTCTCTTCGCGGCGGATCGTGAAGCCGGTCTCGTTGACGGCGCGGGGGCGCAGCACGGGGGCCTGCACCTTCGGCGGGGTCGCGGCGACGGCGTCGCGGGCGGCCTGGACGATTTCGGCCATGGCGAAGCCGAGCTGGCGGAGGCCCTCGTGGCTCGTCGCGGAGATTTCGAAGACTTTGTAGCCGCGGGATTCCAGTTCGGGGCGGACGAACTCGGCCATGTCCTTGCCGTCGGGCAGGTCCACCTTGTTCAGGGCCACCAGGCGGGGGCGGTGGTTCAGCGGAACCACTTCGCCGTCGGACCCGCTGTAGCTCATGTCCACGGCGTACTTCTCCAGCTCGGCCTCGATGATGGCGAGGTCGGAGAGCGGATCGCGGTCCGATTCGAGCGTGCCGCAGTCCAGTACGTGCACGAGGGCTGCGCAGCGCTCGACGTGGCGAAGGAAGTGGTGGCCGAGGCCCTTGCCCTCGCTGGCGCCCTCGATCAGGCCGGGGACGTCGGCAATGGTGAAGCGGACCTCACCGGCCTGGACGACGCCCAGGTTCGGGATGAGGGTGGTGAAAGGGTAGTCGGCGATCTTGGGCCGCGCGGCCGACATGGCGGCGATCAGGCTGGACTTGCCGGCCGAGGGGAAGCCGACGAGGGCGATGTCAGCGATGGACTTCAGCTCCAGGACGACGTCGCTGGATTCACCCTCGATGCCGAGCAGCGCGAAGCCGGGCGCGCGGCGCTTCTGGGAGGACAGCGAGGCGTTGCCGAGGCCGCCAATGCCGCCGGCGGCGGCGATGTATTCGTCGCCTTCGCCCACGAGGTCGGCGAGGACCTCACCGGACTTGGACTTCACCACGGTACCTACGGGCACCGGAAGGATCAGGGTTTCGCCGTTCTTGCCGCCGCGCCAGTCGCCCATGCCGGGGCCGCCGTTGGTGGCGTGCCGGTGGGGTGCGTGGTGGTAGTCGAGCAAGGTGGTGGTCTGGAGATCGACGCGCAGGATGACGTCGCCGCCGTTGCCGCCGTTGCCGCCGTCGGGACCGCCGAGGGGCTTGAACTTCTCGCGGTGAACGGAGACACAGCCGTGGCCGCCGGTACCGCCGGATACGTGCAGTACTACCCGGTCTACAAAGCTCGCCACGTGGATCTCCTCAGTGCTGTTCCCCGGACCCACAAAGGGGCCCAAGATGATTGTAATGCGGTTAAAACACCGGTGGAGCGGACCTAATGGCCCGCCCCACCGATTTAGAACGTTTTGTTACTCTGCAGCTGCAGCAGCCACGATGTTCACAACGCGGCGACCACGGCGGGTGCCGAATTCGACAGCACCGGGGGTCAGGGCGAACAGGGTGTCGTCCCCGCCGCGGCCGACGCCGGCGCCCGGGTGGAAGTGGGTGCCGCGCTGGCGGACGATGATCTCGCCTGCGGAAACTACCTGGCCACCGAAGCGCTTGACGCCGAGGTACTGGGCGTTGGAGTCACGACCGTTGCGAGTGGAACTCGCGCCTTTTTTATGTGCCATTTGGAATGCCTGCCTTCAAAAAATTCTGGGGAATCTGCTGGAACCTGAACAGTAACGAAGAGTTACTTGATACCGGTGATCTTGACCTTGGTCAGTTCCTGACGGTGGCCCTGACGCTTCTTGTAACCGGTCTTGTTCTTGAACTTCTGGATGACGATCTTCGGACCACGAAGGTCTTCGAGGATCTCAGCCGTAACCGTTACCTTGGCCAGGTCCGCAGCAGCAGACGTGACTTTGTCACCGTCCACCAGGAGCAGTGCGGGCAACTCAAAGGTGCTGCCGGCTCCACCGGGGACGCGGTTCAGGGTAACGAAGTCTCCAACGGAAACCTTCTCTTGGCGGCCGCCTGCGCGGACAATCGCGTACACCACTGGGGAACTCACTTCTCTCGACGTTTATTACTAGATTTGCGTGCGGAACCTGGGGCCAAATTGTTTGGACCGGCTCACGCTGTGCCTCAACGCCGGTGGATTCCCCGGGGGAACCCATGAGCTATCCCCGGAACAAATCCACTTGGAATTCCAAGCAGGCTGTTCTCAGGGTCATAACCCAAGTGTTGGCGTAAGCACCGAAGATCTAGAATACGCTAATTTTGCCTTCGGCCGCAAATGAGGCTGGTTCCGGCTGGTAGTCCGTGATAGGCGCCACAACGTCTTGAAGCAAAGACCGTGTCAATGTTCTTGACCGTGATCTCGACCGTCTTGATGCTGTGCTGCCGCAACGACTTCCGGAACCGTGCCCCACCATCGTACCGGCTGTGCGGGCCAGGTCGTGTCAGGCGTACAGCCGCGGCGCGTCGAAGAAGGCCACTTCGTAGCCCGATGACTGCCGGAAAGCCAGGGCCATGGCCTCCCGCTCGCTCCCGGATGCCCGTCTGGCCGCCGTGTCCGTGTACGCGATGGCCTGCCGGGTCGCGGCGGCGAAGTCCTCATCGGCGTACGTCCGCAGCCAGTCGGCGTAGGGGTGTGCCACGGGGGCGCCGCCGGCAAGGAATTCCCGGTGCAGGGTGGCCCCGACCTCGGCGTAGAGCCAGAAGCATGGGAGCGCCGCCGCGACGAGGATCGCGTAGCTGCCGGCCACCGAGGCGGCCAGCAAGTGGTCCACGTACGACTTCGTCACCGGGCCCAGGTTGGGGGCAGTGGGGCGGGTGCTGAGCCAGGAACGGTGCAGCTCTGATTCGACCTCCAGGCAGGTCTGTGCGGAACGGGCCCAGAACAGCTGCTCCGCCTCGGTGGGGGCGATCGCGGCGGCACGGGCCAGGACCCGGGAGTAGCCGTTGAGGTAGATGGCGTCCTGGGCGAGGTAGTACGCGAACTCGTGCTCGGGCAAGGTCCCGTCGGCCAGCCCGCGGATGAAGTCCAGGGCGTAGATGGCGTCAAGATCGCCCGCGGCCCCTGCGCGCAAGGCAGCGGCGAACTCGCCCTCCGCCGGACCGTGGCCGTCGAGGCTGCCCTGGCCGCGTTGGTCGTCTTTGAGGGCGTGCACATCGCCAGTTTGCTGCATGTGGTGGAAGTGATGGACCGGACCGTTGCCGGAGCCGACGTCCAGGGCCGCGGCTTCGCGGAGCGCGCCCAGCAGCCACGGCTTGACCTCCCGCAACGCCGCTTCCCAGTCCCCCACCCGGGCCTGCACGGTGGCCATGGCCGAGGACAAGGAGCAGCCGGTGCCGTGGCTGTTGCGCGTGGCGATCCGCTCCCCCGGCACCACCACCGTTTCCCGGCCGAGCAGGCCCCCGGTGTTCACCAATGCATCCGGGCAGCCGGCGCCCGCGCCGTTCCCGCCCTCCGCGGCATCGCCGCCGTCGACGGGTCCGTCCCCGGGCTGGCCGCCCTGGGAGTGTCCGTCCTTGAGGTGCCCGCCTTTGACCAGCACGGTGGTGCCGGTCAGGGCCGCCAGTCGTTTGCCCTGCGCCAAGGCCTCAGCCCAGTCGGCCGCGGCGGGCTCTTTGAGCAGGATGGCGAGTTCGGCGAGGTTCGGCGTGATGAGGTCCGCCAGCGGCAGGAGGGCCTGCAGGGCGGCCTCGGCCGATTCCTGCAGGAGCCGGTCGCCGCTGGTGGCGACCATCACCGGGTCCAGGACGACGACGTCGGGGCTCACCTTTTCCAGCCAGCTGCGGACGGCGTCGATCACCGCGGCGTCGCCGAGCATGCCGATCTTGACGGCGTCGATGCCGATGTCGTCGCTGATGGCGTCCAGCTGGGCCGTGAGGAACGCGGCCGGGGGCACGTGGACGGCGCGCACGCCCTGGGTGTTTTGGGCCGTCAGGGCCGTGATGGCGGCCATGCCGTAGCCGCCGTTCGCTGCAATGCTCTTCAGGTCGGCCTGGATCCCGGCCCCGCCGGAGGGGTCGGAGCCGGCGATGGCCAGCACGCGGGGAATGCGCGGGGGTGCGGACGGGGACGGCACGGACGGGGACGGCACGGACGGGGACGGCCCTGCCGTCTGACAATCGCTGGGCAGAAACTCGGACTGATTCGATCTCGCGGACAAGTCAGACATCCCTTCGCCGGTGCTAACCGGACAGGTTCAACGGGTCTGGATCTCAGCCGGCTGATGCGCGGCACCCCGTGTCAGTGTTCCAGCCTAGCCGTTGCCACCGGGCTGCCCCGTTAACGCAGGAGCGGGACCGGGCCGGAGCGGACGTATTGTTACGCCCGCTCCGGCCCGGTCCCGCAGTCCAACCAGTCGAAGGGACCGGTCGGGGAAGCGATCAGTCGCGGCGGACTACAGCTCCGACGCCGGTACGCCCACGCCGAGGATGATCGGCTCGTTGCCGGCCGGGATGGACGCCGGCCTGGCCGCGGCGGGTGCCTTGGCCTCGTGAACCGATCCGGCCGCGGCCGGCCGCGTCGCCTCGCGATGCTCCACGGAGGTCTCGTTCGCAGCGCCCTGGGCGCGGCTGGCGCTCCGGTTGCGGCGCCCGCGGCGGCCACGAGCCGTGGTGTCCGCTGTCCGCGAAGCCGGCGCCTGCGCAGTGCGCACGGCTGCGGGCGCCTCCGGTGCCGCGGAAGCCGCGGAGGGCGGGGCCTGGACGGCGTCCATCCCGGCCGGCTTGCCGGCCTCGGCGTCGCCCAGGTTGGCGAAGGCCTCGGTCAGCAGGTCCAGGGTCAGGGCCGGTTCCGGCGTGTCCTCGGCGTGCTCCACGAACGGCAGGGCCACCTGCTCACCGCCAAACGTCAGCACGGTCGCGGGACGTCCGGCTGCCTCTTCGGCGGCCGCGAGCTGCGTGACGGCGTCGACGGCGGCCTTACGGGCCCCGGCGTCGCTGGCAGCGGCTGCCTCCCCGTCGTGCAGGTGCGCGGCGTGCGCCGCGGCGGCGATGTTGGCCAGCGCGGCCCGGGTGGCTTCAGCCTTGGCGTGGCGTTCGGCCT
Organism: Arthrobacter sp. LAR12-1-1.1; assembly: GCF_040676555.1. Classification (NCBI taxonomy): domain Bacteria; kingdom Bacillati; phylum Actinomycetota; class Actinomycetes; order Micrococcales; family Micrococcaceae; genus Arthrobacter; species Arthrobacter sp. LAR12-1-1.1. The sequence goes on from NZ_JBEGIG010000003.1 coordinate 37,636, forward strand.
CGGTGGGCTCGACGTGGACGGCTGCGGGTGCGGCCGGCGCCGTCTCCGGGCCCTGGCCTCCCCTGCCGCGGCGACGGCTCTTGCGCTCCGTGCGGGCAGCAGGCTGCGCCTCGGCGCGCGGCACATAGTGCTCCGCGGCAACCGTGTTGGCGCGGCGGTGTTCCACCGGTTCGTCGTGGGTGACGATGCCGCGGCCCGCGCAGGTTTCGCACTGTTCGCCGAAGACTTCCAGCAGCCCGGTGCCCATCCGCTTGCGGGTCATCTGCACGAGGCCCAGCGAGGTCACCTCGGCCACCTGGTGCTTGGTCCGGTCCCGGCCCAGGCACTCCACCATGCGGCGCAGCACGAGGTCGCGGTTGGATTCGAGCACCATGTCGATGAAGTCGATCACGATGATGCCGCCAATGTCGCGCAGGCGCAGCTGCCGGACGACTTCCTCGGCCGCTTCCAGGTTGTTCTTGGTGACGGTTTCCTCGAGGTTGCCGCCGGAGCCGGTGAACTTGCCGGTGTTGACGTCCACCACGGTCATGGCTTCGGTGCGGTCGATCACGAGGGAACCGCCGGAGGGCAGGAAGACCTTCCGGTCCAGGGCCTTGTGGATCTGCTCGTCGATGCGCCAGGCAGCGAAGATGTCCGTGTCCTTGGTCCACTTCTCGAGCCGGCCCACGAGGTCCGGTGCCACGTAGGTGACATAGGCCTCGATGGTGTCCCAGGCTTCCTCGCCGGAGACGATCAGCTTGGAGAAGTCCTCGTTGAAGACGTCGCGGACCACCTTGATGGTCAGGTCAGGTTCGCCGTAGAGCAGCTCGGGGGCGAGGATTTTGGTCGACGTCGACTGGCTCTCGATGCCCTCCCACTGCGCGCGGAGCCGGTTGATGTCGTGCGTCAGCTCTTCCTCGGAGGCACCCTCGGCCGCGGTGCGGACAATGACGCCCGCGTCCTCAGGCAGGCGGTCCTTGAGGATCCGCTTGAGGCGGTTGCGCTCGACGTCGGGCAGCTTGCGGGAGATGCCGGTCATGGAGCCGCCGGGCACGTACACAAGGTAGCGGCCGGGCAGCGAGATCTGGCTGGTGAGGCGGGCCCCCTTGTGGCCGACCGGGTCCTTGGTGACCTGGACCAGCACGGAGTCGCCGGACTTCAGCGCGTTCTCGATCCTGCGCTGTTTGCCTTCGAGGTTGACGGACTCCCAGTTCACTTCGCCGGCGTAGAGCACGGCGTTGCGGCCGCGGCCGATGTCCACGAATGCGGCTTCCATGGACGGCAGCACGTTCTGGACCTTGCCCAGGTAGACGTTGCCGATCAGGGAATCCTGCTGGGTCTTGGACACAAAGTGTTCGGCCAGGACGCCGTCTTCGAGGACCCCGATCTGGATTCTGTCGTCGCGCTGGCGGACGATCATCTGGCGGTCCACGGACTCGCGGCGGGCCAGGAACTCGGCCTCGGTGATGACGGTGCGGCGGCGGCCGGTGTCGCGGGATTCGCGGCGTCGCTGCTTCTTGGCTTCCAGGCGGGTGGAGCCCTTGACGGACGTGACGCGGTTGTTGACCGGCGCCTCGGCCATGGCCCGCGGCGCACGGACGCGGGTCACCGTGTTGGGCGGATCGTCGCCTTCCCCACCGGTCAGTTCCAGGTCCTGGTCGCCGCGGCGACGGCGGCGGCGGCGGCGCGACGTCACGCCATCCTCAAGGGTTGCCTCGGAACCTTCGTCGCCCTCGTCCTCGGCGCCTTCGGACTCGGTGTCGGACTCGGCGGACGTACGGGTGCGCCCGCGCCGGCCACGGCTGCGGCGTCGACGGCGGCTGCCGGCGTCCTCGTCCTCGTCGCCTTCTTCCTCCTCGGGCTCCGCTGCTGCTGCGGCAACGGGGACCGGGCGCACCACGGTGCTGAGGTCGGGGGCCTGGAAGATCACGGAAGTGAGGGCACCCGGTTCCATGAACAGCGACGTGGCCGGGCTTTCCTCGGGCAGGGCTTCCGGCTCTTCGGGCTGGGCCGCGGCGGGGGCTTGCGCAGGTTCGGCCGCCGTGGCGGCTTCTGCCGGCTCGGCTTCTTCGGCCGGGACCGCTACTGCGGGTACGTCTTCGGCTTTCGGTGCGGCCTTGGCACGGCTGGCGCGGCGCCGGACCGGCTTCTCTGGGGCCGTCTCTGCGACCTTCTCTGTGGCCGTCTCCGTGACGGCGGCGTCGTCGGAAGCAGCGGCCGCCTCGGGAGCCTCTGCCGCGGCAGGCGCGTTGGCTTCGGGCTCTTCAGCGAAGGCAGGCAACGGTTCCGGGGCGGCAACAGGCTTGCGGGCACGGGTGCGCCGTGCGGGCGCCTTTACAGCAGTTTCGGGGGCAGCAGTTTCGGGTACGGCGGTTTCGGCGTCGGCTGCTTTGCGGCGCGCGGCGACGGGCTCATCCGAGCCGGCCGCTTCGGCCAGCACCGCGGCTTCAGCCACGGCCTCCGCGGCGGCCGCGGCGTTGACCTTTGCGACGGGCGCCTTCCGGCGGGTCCGGACGGCCCTCTTCGGCGCTGCCGGAGCTTCCGCTTCCGCAGTTGCTTCTGCTTCCCCGGCGGCTACTAGTTCTTCGTTACCGGCTACAACCTGGTCATTATCCATCTGTGGCGACACTCCTGCCCCTGATGCGCCGCCACATTCGGCGCCCGTTGGGGCAAATATGCGTCAACACCCGCAGGCATTGACAGAAGTCAATTGGATACCCTCAGGTTCGCACCGGCAGTGGGGTGCGGCAGCCCTGGAGGGCCGGCGAGATTGTTTTGGAACCCGTTGACCTACACGCCACAACCAGGTGCCGTCCAATGGCATTGCGGGACAGCTGGAATCAGAGGATCCGCAGCTCCCTGCTCATCATTGGCGGTCTTGAAACAAAATCGCCGGACCGGAATCCGGATGTGGATCGGGTTCCAGCCACGATCATTGTCTCACAGGAGCCGCCAAAGCTGGCGTAGGCGGGGCCTGAAGTGCTTTCGGAGCGGCTGGGCAGGGCGGCAGGGGCCGTTCTCCGCCGCTGCCCAGCCTGCGGCGTTAGAATCGGGCCAGCAGAACACGGTCAAGACGATCAAAGGACTCATATTCCATGCCCAGCATCTCCAGCACTGCCGGTGACGCGACCGTACAGCACCCGGGTTCCGGCCCGGCGCCCGCGGACCGCTCCCTTCCCACGATGACCCGCGACCGCCCGTTCGCCTGGCTCCTGCTGATCACCGGCGTCGTTGGCTGGCTCGCTTCCGGCGCCCTGGTGCTGGAGAAGCTGGAGGTCCTGAAGGACCCCAACCACGTCACGGTCTGCGACGTGAACCCGTGGATCTCCTGCGGCCAGGTCATGCAGACGCCGCAGAGTTCTGTGTTCGGCTTCCCGAACATGTTCATCGGCATCGTGGCTTTCGCCGTGATCATCACCACGGCCATGGGCATCCTGGCCGGCGCAAGATTCGCCCGGTGGTACTGGCTGGGGCTGCAGGCGGGCGTGACGCTGGGCTTCGCGTTCGTTATCTGGCTCTGGTCCCAGGCCCTGTACGCCATCCACATCCTCTGCCCGTTCTGCATGATCGTCTGGGCCGTGATGATCCCGTTGTTCGTCTGGGTGAGCGTCCGCAACATCTCCCACGGGGTGATCGCGTTGCCCGCCGGTCCCACCAAGGTGATCGGCGACTCGGGCTGGATCATCACGGCGCTGTTGTACGTCGCCGTCATCGCGACAATCTTCTTCGCCTTCATCCAGGTCTTCATCGGGACCTCCGGCTACTAAGCACTCCCGAACGCCGCGAGATAACAGTTAAGGCCAATGTTCAGCGTGAACATTGGCCTTATCTGTCACCTCGGTGAGGCGAGGGTCCAGGAAATTCCTAGAACCAGATCTTGATCTCGCGCTCGGCGGATTCCACCGAATCCGAGCCGTGGACCAGGTTCTGCTGTACCTTCAGGCCCCAGTCGCGGCCGAAGTCGCCGCGGATGGTGCCGGGCGCCGCCGTCGTCGGGTCCGTGGTCCCGGCGAGGATACGGAAGCCCTCAATCACGCGGTGGCCCTCGAAGATTGCGGCGACCACCGGGCCGCTGAGCATGAACTCAACCAGCGGCTCGTAGAACGGCTTGCCGACGTGCTCCTCGTAGTGCTGCTCGAGCAGCTCGCGGTTCGCATCGACTTTCTTGAGCTCGGCCAGGGTGTAGCCCTTGGCTTCGATCCGGCTCAGGATGGCGCCGGACAGGTTGCGGGCGACGCCGTCGGGCTTGATCAGGACGAGGGTGCGCTCAATGCTCACAGCTGCTCCAATGTGTTGGGGTGGGGTTCGGGTCAAGTCTACGGGGTGCGGCCCAAGCGCCGGGCGCAGGTTCAGTCGCTGGTTCAGGCGCCGTTGCCGGGCGCGGGGCCCTGGGGATGGGCCGCATCCCATTCAGCCTGCTCGCGCTCCCGCTGCGCGGCCTCCCGGTCAATCCGGATGCCGGTCCGGACCCCGTACCACCAGGCCACGGCGAAGAGCGCGCCGACGAGGTACATGGCAGGCTCCACGAGGCCGCCCAGTATCAGGACGAGCTGCAGGATCCAGCCCAGGGCCACTCCCCACGGCTTGGAGAGGACCGCGCAGGTGAAGATGAAGACCAGGCACAGGCCGATCCCCACGGAGAAGACCAGGGCCGCAGGATATTCGTTCCGGTGCAGGCCAAAGACGGCCAGTGTTCCGAAGAGCACCACGAAAGCTTCCAGCAACAGGACCGTGGAGGCGAACATGACCTTCGTGGAACGCCGCTTCTTGGGCATGCCCGGACGCCATTCGCGCTGGGCTTTGGTGAGTTTCGCCATCGCTTACGCGTCCGCCTTTCCGAGCAGGATGCGGGCGTCCGCGACGAGCGTGATGGACCCGGTCACCAGGACGCCGCCGGCGAGTTCGTCATCGGCTTCGGCGCGTTCCACGGCCCATTCGATGGCGTCGTCGAGCTTTGCAGCGACATGGATGTTGTCCTCGCCGAAGCCAAGATCAATGGCGACCTCAGCCAGGTCCTCGGCCGGGACGGCGCGGGGCGAGTTGGACTCGGTGAAGCAGTATTCGGTGGCCAGGCCGCCCAGGGATTCCTTGAGCTGGCGCAGGATCTCCTCGGCGTCCTTTTCCCGCAGCACGCCAACCACCACCACCAGCTTGGTGAAGTTGAAGGCCTCGTGGATGGCCTCGGCGGAGACCCGGATGCCCTCCGGGTTGTGCGCCGCGTCCACGATGATGGTCGGTGAGGTGCGGACCACCTCGAGCCGCCCCGGGGACGTGACAGAGGCAAAGGCCTCCTGCAGGATCTCGGCGTCGATCGCCTTCTCCCCGCCGAAGAACGCTTCCAGCGCGGCAATTGCGACGGCGGCGTTCTCGGCCTGGTGCGCGCCGTGCAGCGGCACCAGCAGGTCCTCGTAGCGGCCGGCGATGCCCTGGATGGTGACCATCTGGCCGCCCACCGCGACGGTGCGGGATTCAACGCCGAACTCCACGCCCTCGAAGCGGAACGGCACGTTGACCTCCTTGGCCTTCTCCAGGAGGACCTGGGCCGCGTCGACGGGCTGCGCCGCGCTGATGAGGAAGCCGCCGGGCTTGATGATGCCGGCTTTCTCAAAGGCGATGTCCCCGGTGGTGTCGCCCAGCAAATCGGTGTGGTCCAGGGAGATCGGGGTGACCACGGCCACCTGGCCGTCGCCGACGTTCGTGGCGTCGGTGATGCCGCCGAGGCCCACTTCGATCACCGCGACGTTGACCGGCTGGTCGGCGAAGACCGCGAAGCCCAGGATGGTCAGGCACTCGAAGTAGGTCAGCCGGGGCTGGCCCGCCGCCTCGAGTTCGCTGTCCACGATCTGCAGGTAGGGCCGGATCTCGTCCCAGATCCGGACGAACGTCTCATCCGGCACCGGGGCGCCGTCGATGCTGATCCGTTCGGTGACCTTGGACAGGTGCGGGCTCGTGTACCGGCCCGTGCTCAGGCCGTGGGCCCGCAGCCCGGCCTCGATCATCCGGGCTGTGGACGTCTTGCCGTTGGTGCCGGTGACGTGGATGATCGGGAACGCCTTGTTCGGCTCCCCCAGGATTTCCATGGCCCGGTGCAGCGGGGCGAGCCGCGGCTCCATCTTGTTTTCCGGCGCCCGGCCCAGCAGTTCGGCGTAGACGCTTTCTACGGAGAATTCGTCGGTCATGGTTTAGGCCCCAACTTTCTTTGCAACACTGACCAGCGGTTCCTTGATGTCGGCCGTCACAGTTTCCAGCTCGATGGTCAGGGTTTCGGTCTTGACCAGCGCCGCGTTGGCCAGCAGGGCTTCGACGACGTCCTGCTTGGCCGTGACGGAGGTGCTGATCCGGTCGCTGACATTGAGTCCGGCGTCCTTGCGGGCCTGCTGGATGGCGCGGACCATGTCGCGTGCCAGGCCCTCGGCCTCCAGTTCCGGGGTGACCTCGGTGTTCAGGACCACGAACCCGCCGCCGGGAAGCACTGCGGCGGCCCTTGTGGCAGGACCGGCTCCGGTTCCCTCCGCGGCTTCAGCCACGACGGTTTCCAGGGTGTATTCCTGCGGCTCGAGCTCGAGGCCGCCGGCGGTGACCACCCCGGCTTCGCTGACCGACCAGTCGCCGGACTTGGAGCCCTTGATGGCCTGTTGGACGTTCTTGCCCAGGCGCGGGCCGGCGGCCCGGGCGTTGACGACGAGCTTCTGCTCGATGCCGAACTCCTCCGGGGAGGCGGTGTCGGCGTCGAGCAGGCGGACCGAGCGCAGGTTCAGTTCATCGGCGACGACGGCGGCAAAGCCTCCCAGCGCGTCCGCGCCGGGAGCCACGACCGTGAGTTCCTGCAGCGGCAGGCGCACGCGCAGGTTCGCGGCCTTGCGCAGCGAGGAGCCGGTGGAGCAGATCTGCTGCACACGGTCCATCGCTTCGACCAGTCCCGGGTTGGCCGGGAACAGTCCGGCGTCCGGCCAGTCGGCCAGGTGCACGGAGCGCCCCCCGGTGAGGCCGCGCCAGATCTCCTCGGAGACCAGCGGCAGCAGGGACGCGGCCACGCGGGAGACGGTTTCCAGTGCGGTGTAGAGCGCGTCGAAGGCGTCAACGCTCTCGTCGAAGAAGCGCTGGCGGCTGCGGCGGACGTACCAGTTGGTGAGCATGTCCAGGTAGCTGCGCAGTTCGTCGCAGGCGCCGGAGATGTCGTAGCTGTCCAGCTGGGCGGTCATGTTCCGGACGAGGTCCCCGGTGTTGGCTATGAGGTACTGGTCCAGGGTGTCGGCGTAGCCGTCATAGCGGAGCTTGGCATCGTACCCTGTCCCGCCGTTGGAAGCGTTCGTGTACAGCGTGAAGAAGCTGTACACGTTCCACAGCGGCAGGATGACCTGGCGGACGCCGTCGCGGATGCCTTGCTCGGTGACCACAAGGTTGCCGCCGCGCAGGATGGGGCTGGACATCAGGAACCAGCGCATGGCGTCGGAGCCGTCGCGGTCCAGGACCTCGGAGACGTCCGGGTAGTTGCGCAGGCTCTTGGACATCTTCTGCCCGTCCGAGCCCAGCACGATGCCGTGGCTGATGACGTTGCGGAAGGCCGGGCGGTCGAACAGCGCGGTGGAGAGGATGTGCAGCATGTAGAACCAGCCGCGGGTCTGACCGATGTACTCGACGATGAAGTCCGCCGGGTTGTGGGTGTCGAACCATTCCTCGTTCTGGAACGGGTAGTGCACCTGGCCGTAGGGCATGGACCCGGAGTCGAACCAGACGTCCAGGACGTCCTCGACCCGGCGCATGACGGACTGGCCCTCCTCCGGGGTGCGGGGGTCATCCGGGTTCGGGCGGGTCAGCTCATCGATGAAGGGTCGGTGCAGGTCCACCTGGCCGGCCTTGTTCAGCGGCAGGCGGCCGAAGTCGGCTTCGATCTCGGCCAGGGAGCCGTAGACGTCGGTGCGGGGGTAGTCGGGGTCCGTGGACTGCCAGACCGGGATGGGGCTGCCCCAGTAGCGGTTGCGGCTGATGGACCAGTCGCGGGCGTTGGCGAGCCACTTGCCGAACTGGCCGTCCTTGACGTTGCCCGGGATCCAGTTGATGTCCTGGTTGAGCTCGGACATGCGGTCCTTGAACTTGGTGACCTCGACGTACCAGGAGGACACGGCGCGGTAGATCAGCGGGTTGCGGCAGCGCCAGCAGTGCGGGTAGCTGTGCTCGTAGCTGGCCTGGCGGACCAGGCGGCCCTGGGCGCGGAGCACCTGGGTGATGGGCTTGTTGGCCTCGAACACTTGCAGTCCGGCGATTTCGGCGAGGTCGCCGTGGCCGAAGAGCGGGAGGAATTTGGCGCCTTCGTCGACCGAGAGGACCACCGGGATGCCGGCCTCTTCACAGATTTTCTGGTCGTCTTCGCCGTAGGCGGGTGCCTGGTGGACGATGCCGGTGCCGTCGGTGGTGGTGACGTAGTCGGCCTCGAGGAAGCGCCAGGCGTTTTCGGTGCCGTACTTTTCGGCGTCGTGGAAGTAGTCCCAGAGCGGCTCGTAGCTCAGGCCGTCGAGCTCGGCGCCGGTGTGGCGGGAGGTGATGGCGGCTTCCGCGGCGGCGGCGCCCTCGGCCCCGTCGCCGTAGCCGAGGTCCTTGGCGTAGGCGCCCAGGAGGTCAGCGGCGAGCAGGAAGCTGCCCGCGACGGGCGCTTCGGCTGCCGCGGCCTTGATCCCGTGCGGGCCGGCGGGCAGGACCACGTAGCTGATGGCGGGCCCGACGGCGAGCGCCAGGTTCGTGGGCAGCGTCCAGGGCGTGGTGGTCCAGGCGAGCGCCTGCACCCCGGCGAGCTGCCTGGACAGCTCCGATTCCCCGGCCGTGATGGGGAACATGACCGTGACAGTCTGGTCCTGGCGGTTCTTGTAGACGTCGTCGTCCATGCGCAGCTCATGGTTGGACAGCGGCGTCTCGTCCTTCCAGCAGTACGGCAGGACGCGGTAGCCGTTGTAGGTGAGGCCCTTTTCGTGCAGCTGTTTGAAGGCCCACAGCACGGACTCCATGTACTCGACGTTGAGAGTCTTGTAGTCGTTCTCGAAGTCCACCCAGCGCGCCTGGCGGGTGACGTAGCTCTTCCACTCGTCGGCGTACTTCATGACGGAGGCGCGGCAGGCGTCGTTGAACTTGTCGATGCCCATGGCCTCGATCTGGGTCTTGTCCGTCATGCCAAGCTGCTTCATGGCTTCCAGCTCGGCGGGAAGGCCGTGCGTGTCCCAGCCGAAGCGTCGCTCGACGCGTCGGCCGCGCTGGGTCTGGTAGCGGCCCACGAGGTCTTTGGCGTAGCCGGTCAGGAGATGGCCGTAGTGCGGCAGGCCGTTGGCGAAGGGCGGACCGTCGTAGAAGACGAATTCGTTGCTGCCGTCTTTGCCAGCATCGCGCTGGTCGATGCTGGCCTGGAAGGTGCCGTCCTGGTCCCAGTATTTGAGGATGCGCTCTTCGATCTCCGGGAACTTCACGGAGGCCGGAACACCAGAGGTGTGGGAAGCGGAGGTGGTGGAGCCGGCGCCTGCGGCGGCGGCCTTGGGGTAATAAGTCATCTCGACATCCTGGGTTGAGCTGGTGAACACATGTATTCATTCAGGATGCGAGGACGGCCCCTGCACTGTCTTTTGACAACAACTGTCTTTCGACAACACCGGCACCGCGGTACCACCTCACTTACCGCCACCGGACCGCACCTTTTCGAGAAAGGGGCTGCACCGGCGTCGGCCGCTCATTACTGCTGTGACGGGCTTACCCGTCCGGTTCTACTGGCCCTGGCACGCTCAGTGGGACTGAGTCTGCACCGCACGCGGGGGTGTTCTTCCGGAAGCTCACCGGTGATGGCCGGGTCAAAGCTGCTAAGTCGATGGTACCGGAGAAAATACGGGCTTTCACAGCGCAGCAAACTCCGCTGCCAGGGGCGACGCCGGCGGCCCGACTACATAGACTCGTGCCATGACCGTCCCGCCGCCTCGGGCCGACCCGTGAAGAGCCGCAGCTCAAGCCGCCGCTGGCACCTGTCCTCCGCCCTCTGCGCCGCGCCCGTGGTGGTGGTGTCCGTGTTCCGGGCGGTCCCGGCGCCGTGGCCGGCGCCTGTGGTCCAGCTCGTGGCCTTCACACCCTGGTTCGTGCTCCCCGCCGGCGCCGCCCTCCTGCTGGCGTTGCCGGCACGGCGTCCCTGGGCGGCCCTCCCGGCCGGTGCCCTCCTGGCCCTCCAGCTGCTCTGGCTGTTCCCGCCGGACCGGGTGGCGGACCGGTTCCTGGCCCGGCAGGCCGATCCGCCGCATGGAGAGCAACAGAGCACAGGGCAGGAACAGGCCGCGACACGCCCGCCGGCGGCGGAACTGAAGGTCATGACCCTCAACGCCTGGAAGGGCCAGGCGGACGCCGCGGAGGTGGTTCGGCTGGTGCGGGAAAACGGCGTCTCGCTCCTTGCCGTCCAGGAACTCTCCCCGGCCCTGGAAAAACGGCTGGATGCTGAGGGGCTGGGCGCGCTGCTTCCGCACCGGATCAGCCGCTCGAGGGACGGCGCGGGCGGCGGAGCCGTGTACTCCTCCCGCCCGATCGTTCCGTTGGACTCCGTGGACGGTTCCGCCTTCCACACGCCCACGGTGCAGTTGGAGCTCGACGCCGGCGGCCGGCCGGTCTCCCTTGCCGTGACCAACGTGCACACCAAGGCTCCGGTCTGGGGCCGGGCCGGGCAGTGGCGGAGCGAATTGGCCGCCCTGGGCCGCCTTGCCGCCCGTCGGGGCAACCTGCTGCTGCTGGGCGACTTCAACGCCACCCTCGACCACGCCGAGTTCCGCCAGATGCTTCAGGGGCCGGAGGGGGCCGGGCCTGGCGGCCCCCTCGTCGACGCCGGGGCAGCGGCCCTGGCCCGCCTGGTTCCGACCTGGCCCATGGATGGCCCCCCGCTGCCGGGCGTGGTGATCGACCACATCGTGACTGGCCCGCAGGTTCGCAGCGGCGGCTATTCCGTGCTGCCGGTAGCCGGGACGGACCACGCGGCGGTTCTGGCCACGCTGTCCGTCCCGGCGGAGGACTAGCTGCGCGGCAGTTTCATGCCGGACTCGGCCATCACGTCCCGGAGCCGGTCCGGGTAATCCGTGATCAGCCCGTCCACACCCGCACCGATGAGCGCGCGCATGGTGGGCTTGTCATCAACGGTCCACGGAATGACCTGCATGCCTGCCGCGTGGGCGCGGCGGACCATGTCGGCGGTGGCATAGGGAACATAGCCCGGATCCGTCACGGCGCCGTTCTGCGGCGCGCCGTGCACCGGAGAGATGGCGTCGAAGCCAAGGGAGGAGGCCGCGGCGACAAGGTCACCGCCGAAGTCATCGGCGTCGATTCCGCCCAGCCACGGCGACTTGCCGGGCTGGCCCGCCTGGAGGAAGTCCTTGTTGGTCAGGGCCACAGTGCGGATCTGCGGATCGCGCTGCTGGACCAGGCGCAATGCACCCCAATCAAAGCTCTCAATCGAGACACGGCTCTGCATGTGGGCTGCCGTGATTTCGCGGAGAGCGACGTCGACGAACTGCTCGCGCGGTGCGGTTTCCTGCGGCGCGCCGGCCTCCACCTTGGTTTCGATGTTGAACTTCACCTGGCTGGCGCGGTAGGAGTCCGCCAACGCGAAGACCTCGGCCAGCGTGGGCATCTTTGCGCCCGGGGAGGCAACCTGGCCCGGGAACTGGGGAAGCGTGAGGCTGCCGCAGTCCAGGCTGCGGACCTGCGCGAACGTCAGGTCCCTGACGTACTTGCCGACGTAGGGGAACTGGGGGTCGTTCGGTGTGACAGGAGCCGTGTCCAGGCACTTCTGGCCGCTGATCTTGCGGTCGTGGGTGATGACCTCGTGGCCGTCCTTGGTGATCTGGAGGTCAAGCTCGAGGGTGGAGACGCCGGTCTCGATCCCCTTGGCGAAGGACGCCAGGGTTGACTCGACAGTCAGGCCGATGCCGCCGCGGTGGGCCTGGAGATCGAAGTGGTTGTCCTGGCCGTTGGCGTTGGTGTCGGCCGCGGGGGCCTGGACCGCGTTTGCCTGGGCCGAGGTGGCGAGCAGCAGGGCTGCGCTGAGTACGGCAGCGCCGAGCTTCGTCGGGGTTCGCATGGGAAAGTTCTCCACTCTGGTGGTGTGCAGTTGCACGGGCCACCCTGCCCCGCCGCGGCCAACTCCGGACCAGCGCAGCCTGACCGGCACACGACGCCACGGTGAACGGCCGGAGTCGCCGCCGGACGTCCCGGCCCACGCGGCTGGACCTAAGCCCAGACCTGCCCTACTGGCTCTTGCGGATCAGCTTGTAGTTGGCCGCCTGGGCCACCGGGCGGATCACGATCTGGTCCAGGTTGATGTGGTGCGGCGCCACGACGGCGTAGCGGACCACATCGGCGACGTCGGCGGCCGTCAGTGGCTTCTCGACTCCCGCGTAGACCTTGGCTGCCGCGTCCTGGTCGCCGAGGCGGTTGAGGGCGAACTCCTCGGTCTGCACCAGGCCGGGGGCCACCTCGATCACGCGGAGGTTGTGCTCGGCCTCTTCGAGCCGCAGGGCGCCGGTCAGGGCGTGCTGGGCGAACTTGGCCGCGTTGTAGCCGCCGCCGCCCTCGTAGGCCGAGAGCCCGGCGGTGGAGGTCAGGTTCAGCACGGTGCCCTCGCCGCAGGCACGCAGCATGGGCAGGAACGCGCGGATGAGCTTCATGCTGCCCAGCACGTTGACCTGGAACATCCATTCCCAGTCCTCGGTCTTGGCTCCGGCAACCTTGTCGGCGCCGCGGGCACCGCCGGCGATGTTGATCAACGTGTCGATGCCGCCGGCCCGGGTCACCTCCTCGAGCAGCCGGGCCACATCGGCGTCGTCGGTCACGTCGGCGGGAAGCGCGATGGCACCGGTTTGGGCGGCGAGCGCCTCGAGCCGGTCGGCGCGGCGGGCGACGGCGAAGACGGTCCAGCCTTCCTTGCGGAGCGCACGCACCGTGGCGTCGCCGATTCCGGTGCTGGCGCCGGTGACTACTGCTGCTTTGGCTGCTGTTGCGTTGACTTCTTTTGCGCTGTTGTCTATTCCCTCAGTCATGGCACCACCCTAACGGCAACGCCGGGCTCATTTCCTACTGTTGCTGCTGTGCTCCAGGAACTCCTGCAGCACCCGGGCATGGTTGGTCTCCGGGTCCCGTGCACCGAACAGCAGCGTCACTTTCCCGTGCTCCGCCGCGAGTCCGTAGAGCGTCTGCACGGCGGGGTTGGTTTCCAGCTCCGCCTCGTAGGCCGCCCGGAAGTCCGCGAACCGTTCCTGCATGTGCCCGAACTCCTTGCGCAGCGGCGGGGACGGTGCCACGTCCTTGAGCCAGAGCTCCAGGTGGGCCCGTTCCTTGCTGACTCCCCGCGGCCAGAGCCGGTCCACCAGGACCCGGCAGCCGTCGTCGTCGGAGGGGTCATCATAGATGCGCTTGATCGCAAATCTGGCCCCAGATTTCTCCATAGTGCTGGACATTAGTGCAGTGGATTGCCCTCGCATAGTGCGGTTCATTGCAGTGGACTGCCGCGATTAGGTGAAACGGACTGAAAAGAACTGCAAGAATTGACCCATGGCTGAAGACAATCAGGGTACAGACACGCCCACCACCGCCCCCATCAACGTTCCGGACAAGCCCGCCCTGGAGGGGCTGGAAGAGGCGCTCACGCAGCGCTGGCTTGACGAAGGGACCTACAAGTTCAACCCGGACACCACCCGGGAGCAGGTCTACTCGATCGACACTCCCCCGCCCACGGCGTCGGGATCCCTTCACGTCGGACACATGTTCTCGTACACGCAGACCGACGTCCTGGCGCGCTACCAGCGCATGACCGGCAAGAACGTGTTCTACCCCATGGGCTGGGACGACAACGGCCTGCCCACGGAGCGCCGCGTGCAGAACTACTACGGCGTGCGCTGCGACCCCACCGTCACGTACGACGCCGGCTACCGCCCCCCGGCCGAGCCGGCCAAGAACCAGCGCGACTTCGACGTCATCTCGCGCCGGAACTTCATCGAGCTGTGCGAAGAGCTCGCGGTCGAGGACGAGAAGGTCTTCGAGCACCTCTTCCGGACCCTCGGCCTGTCCGTGGACTGGGACCTGACCTACCGGACCATCGATGACAAGTCCCGCGCGATCTCGCAGCGGGCCTTCCTGGCCAATCTGGCCGCCGGCGACGCCTACATGGCCGAGGCGCCTACGCTGTGGGATGTCACGTTCCGCACCGCGGTGGCCCAGGCCGAACTTGAGGACCGCGAAGTCGCGGGCGCCTACTACCGCTACCCGTTCTTCACCGAAGACGGCGAGAAGATTTACATCGAGACCACCCGCCCCGAGCTGCTGGCCGCCTGCGCCGCGCTCGTGGCGAACCCCGACGACGAGCGCTACAAGCCGCTGTTCGGCAAGAAGGTCACCTCCCCCCTGTTCGGCGTCGAGGTAGAGGTCAAGGCCCACCCGCTCGCCAAGGCGGACAAGGGCTCCGGCGCCGCCATGGTCTGCACCTTCGGCGACCTCACCGACGTCACCTGGTGGCGCGAACTGCAGCTGCCCACCCGCGCCATCGTGGGCCGCGACGGCCGCATCATCGGCGAGACCCCGGACTGGATCACCACCGAAGAAGGCCGCGCCAACTTCGCGGCTATCGCCGGCAAGACGGTGTTCAGCGCCAAGGAAGGCGTGGTGGAGCTCCTGGCCGCCGCGGAACTGCTCGACGGCGAGCCCAAGAAGATCATGCACCCCGTGAACTTCTTCGAGAAGGGCGACAAGCCCCTCGAGGTCGTCACCTCACGCCAGTGGTACATCCGCAACGGCGGCCGCGACGAGGACCGCCGCGAACGGCTGATCGGCCGCGGCAACGAGATCGAGTTCCACCCCGCCTTCATGCGCTCCCGCTACGAGAACTGGATCTCGGGGCTCAACGGCGACTGGCTCGTGTCCCGCCAGCGCTTCTTCGGCGTGCCGGTACCGGTCTGGTACCCCCTGGATGCCGACGGCAACCCCGAATACGACGCCCCGATCGTCCCGTCCGACGCGCAGCTCCCCGTGGATCCCGCGGCGGACGCCGCCCCGGGCTACGAAGAAGCCCGGCGCGATGTGCCGGGCGGCTTCACCGGCGACGCTGACGTCCTCGACACCTGGGCCACGTCCTCGCTGACGCCGCAGATCGTGGGCGGCTGGAGCACCGACGAGGCACTGTTCGCCAAGGTCTACCCCTTCGACGTGCGCCCGCAGGGGCACGACATCATCCGGACCTGGCTCTTCTCCTCCGCCGTCCGCGCCGATGCGCTGCAAAACACGGCGCCGTGGAAGCACGCGGCCATCTCCGGCTGGATCCTGGACCCGGACCGGAAGAAGATGTCCAAGTCCAAGGGCAACGTCATCGTGCCCACCGATGTCCTCGAGGAGTACGGCTCGGACGCGGTGCGCTACTGGGCGGCATCGGCCAAACTCGGCGCGGACACCGCCTACGAAATCGCGCAGATGAAGATCGGCCGCCGCCTGGCCATCAAACTGCTCAACGCCTCCAAGTTTGTCCTGAACCTCGGTGCCACCGAGGACTCCGTCGTTTCCGGCGACGTGTCCGTGCTGAGCAACCCGCTGGACCGGGCCGTCCTGGCCCAGCTCGCCGATGTTGTCGCCCAGGCCACCAAGGCGTTCGAGGGCTACGACTACGCCCGGGCCCTGCAGATCACGGAGAGTTTCTTCTGGAACTTCACGGACGACTACGTGGAGCTCATCAAGGACCGTGCCTATGGTGCGGCCGGCGAGGAGCAGCAGGCGTCCGTGCTGGCCGCGCTGGCGACAAGCCTGGACACCCTCCTGCGGCTCTTCGCGCCGTTCCTTCCGTTCGCCACGGAGGAGGTCTGGAGCTGGTGGCGCACCGGTTCCGTGCACCGCGCCCAGTGGCCGTCCGCCGTCGCGGTCGACGGCGACACGACCCTCCTGGCCACGGTCGGCACCGCGCTCAGCGGCATCCGCAAGGCCAAGTCCGAGGCGAAGGTCAAGCAGCGCACCGAGGTGCTGTCAGCGACGATCACGGCCTCGGAATCCCTCACGACGCAGCTGAAGGCCGGTCTCGGCGACCTCAAGGCCGCCGCCAACGCGCGCGAGCTGGCGCTGGTCGCCGGTGAGGGAGAACTCAGTGTGAGTGACGTCGTACTGGCTCCGGCCGAGCCGCCGGCCCAGGCGTAAGGCCTGCGGCCACATCGATACCGAGGAAGGGGGCCCTCGGCCCGGCCCAGGCCGGGCCGAGGGTTCTCTTTTGTTTACCAGGTCTTTGCCGTCCGGGCGCCTCAGATTTTGAAGGACGTCTCGAAGCGCGTCAGCACCGGCGGAGCGGCCAGGAGCTCTCCCAGCCCGCTCGCGCCGTCGCCGGCCCGCCAGGTGCGGTAGGCCTCGTCGTGCTCCAGCGACGCCCACTGTTCCACCACGAGAACGTGCGCCGGATCCGTGCTGTCAACCAGCACATCGACGCCGAGGCAGCCGTCAAACGCCCGGGTAGCGGAAAGGATGTCGCGGAGCACGGCCGCGGCCGTGGACACGGCTTCGGTTTTGAAGTTCAGGTCAAAATGGGCGGTGATGGGCATGGTGCTCCAATGATCGGGGTGGGCTCAGGACACAGGACGCCGCCAGGCGGGATGCTTCACATCACGGCACCCGGACCGCTGCCTGCCAACAGAGGCAACACCGTTGCCACAGGGCTTGTTCCTTCGGTCCCGATCCGCCGGCCGGCTTCCGCTGCTAGACGCCGGATTCCCGGCTGTGCCGTTCCGCTTCGCTGATCGCCCAGGCCGCGTTGACGAGGCCGATGTGGCTGAACGCCTGCGGGAAGTTGCCCAGCAGCTCGCTGCTGTCCGGGGCGACCTCTTCGGCCATCAGGCCCAGGTCGGTGGCAAACGCGGCCGCCCGTTCGAAGACAGCCCGGGCGTGTTGGGTGCGTCCGGCCAGGGCCAGGGCGTGCGCCAGCCAGAAGGTGCACAGCAGGAACGTGCCCTCTTCCCCTGCCATGCCGTCGTCGGCGAGGTAGCGGTACACGAGGCCGCGGGGGTCCGTGAGCCGCTCCTCGATAGCCTCAATCGTGGCGATCATGCCGGGATCGTCCGCCGGCAGGAATCCCACGATGGCGAGCATCAGGGCAGAAGCATCGAGATCGTCGGATCCGTAGGCCTGGGTGTAGGCGTTCGCTGCTTCGCTCCATCCCTCAGTGCGGATGGACGCCGCGATCGCGTCCCGCGCCTCGGTCCAGTGCGGAACTTTTTCTGTTGACTGCAGGATGCCGGCGAGGGAGATGGCGCGGTCCACGGCAACCCAGCACATGAGCTTGGAGTGCAGGTAGTGGCGCCGCTCCCCGCGGACTTCCCAGATGCCGTGATCGGTGGACTTCCAGCGCGCGGCGGCAGTGTCCGCGGCGTCGGCAAGGAACTTCCGTGTCTCCGGTGCCAGTTCCGCGAGGTATTCCGGCAAGGTGGCGGCGGCGTCGAGAAGTTCGCCGTAAACGTCGAGTTGGCGCTGGTTCCAGGCGCCGTTGCCCACCCGGACCGGGGTGCTGGCGCGCCACCCCGGCAGGTGGCCGAGCGCGCGTTCGGGGAGTTCACGTTCCCCGCCGATGCCGAACATGATCTGCAGTTCCTCGCCTCCGGCCAGCTGGCTGGCCGCCGCGGTGGCCAGGAATTGGAAGAACTTCCCGGCCTCGTCCGGGCAGGCCGCCACCCAGAGGGCCTGCAGGGTCATGCTGGCGTCCCGGATCCAGCTGTAGCGGTAGTCCCAGTTGCGCGTGCCGCCGGCCACCTCCGGCAGCGACGTGGTCGGGGCGGCGACGATCGCGCCACTCGGGTAGTAGCTCAGCGCCTGCAGGACCCTTCCGCTGCCGGCCACGAGCTCCTGCCAGGGGCCGCGGTAGTTCTGGTGCATCCCGGACCAGCTGGTCCAGCCCTGCACGCTGTCCTCGAGCCTGCGCCCAATCTCATCCTGGCTCCAGAACACGGGGGCACCGTGCCCGCCGGGATGGAAGTCTCCGGACCCGGAGTGGTGGGCCCGGGAGTGGAGGGCAAAGCCTGCAACGTCGCCGGCGCGGAGGCTCAGTCGTGCGTGCACTGTGTCGGTGCCGGCGTCGGTGCTGGTGTCGGCGCCGGCGCCGGTGCTGGTGTCGGTGCCCGGCCGGAACGCCGCCGGGGTCGAGACCGACAGGACCACATCCCCCGCGCGGATGAGGAGACCGCCGTCGGCCGCGGTGAGAAGTGGCCTCGCGAGGCCGTAGTCGGGTCGGGCGCACAGGACGATGTCGACGTCGACGGAACCCTGCGTGCAGGACACCTGGCGCAGGAGGGTGCCCGGGGAGTCCGCCCCGAGCTCGTGGCCGCGCCGGCCGTCCCCGAGGGCGAGGGCATCTGTGACGGTCATGCACCCGCCGGCGGTGATGTGGGTGGTTTCCAGGACCAGCGTGGGTCCGAGGTAGCGCCTTGTCGAGGTGTGGGCGCCGGCGGGCCGGATCGACCAGAATCCCGCGTCCGGGCCGAGGAGCCGGCCGAACACGGAGGGGCTGTCAAAGCGGGGGAAGCAAAGCCAGTCCACAGAACCCGCCGCGCTGACCAGAGCACCGGAGCGGCAGTCGGACAGGAGTGCGTAGTCCGCGATTGGTTCACCGCTCTGGAAACTGCTCATGGGGCACACTCTGGCCAGTTTTTGGGCAAAGGGGAAGCCCCATCAGCGTTTAGCCGTTGGTGGGGCTTCGACTTTTCGATTGTCACGTGACGTCTTAGACAATCTGGCGGGATCCTTAGACTTTCAGGTCTTCCTACCTCGTCACTGGTAGCCATCATCTGACTTTGCCGAAGGCTGCGTCGGATGAGTGTCACTGAATCTTTGGTTCCTGCGTCCCTCTTCTTTCGAAGTGGGTAAGTTCTATTGTTGTCCCCCCGTCTGGCATACACAAGAGCCCCGGCAGAACTACATCGGAGTAGTTCTGCCGGGGCTCCTGGCAGGCCGGGCAGAGTACCGGCGCGGTGTCTTCAGGCCTAGTTGAAGACCGGGCTTTCGGTCCGGCTGCGCTTGATTTCGAAGAAGTAGGGGAAGGAAGCCAGGGTCACGGTGGCGTCCCAGATCCGTCCGGCTTCCTCGCCGCGCGGGATGCGGGTCAGGACCGGGCCGAAGAAGGCCGTGCCGTTGAAGGCGACGACGGGCGTGCCCACGTCCTGTCCGACCAGGGAGATGCCTGCCTCATGGCTGGTGCGGAGCTGCGCATCGAATTCGTCGCTCTGGCCGGCGGCCGCAAGCTCGGCCGGCAGTCCCGCCTCGGCCAGCGACTTGGCGATGACCTCGTCGACATCCTTGTTGCCCTCGTTGTGGATCTTGGTGCCCATGGAGTCGTAGAGCGGCTTGATGTACTGCGCGCCATGCTGTTCAGCGGCGGCAGTGATGACGCGGACGGGAGCCCACGCCTTCTTCATGAACTCCCTGTACTGCTCGGGCAGCTCCTCGCGGCCCTCATTGAGCACGGCGAGGCTCATCACATGCCACTCGGTCTTGATGTCACGGACTTCTTCCACTTCGCCGATCCAGCGGGAGGTAACCCAGGCGAACGGGCACATCGGGTCGAACCAGAAGTCGGCTTTGTTGGTCATGGTTTCAGGCACAGGTGTTCTCCTTAAGGAAGTCTGGGGGATGCGCTGAGGCAGATCACCTACACGGCGCGCCAAGGATCATAGCGACCGGTACGGGTTGTTTATTCCCGTGCTGGCCTGGTCCGGATCAGGCGGACTTGCGGCGCTTGACGTCGTGGGCGATCATCGTGGGCGCTGCCTTCTTGGTCACGACCTCTTCCGTGATTACGACGCTCGCGACGTCGTCACGGCTGGGGAGGTCGAACATGACCGGGAGCAGCACTTCCTCCATGATGGCGCGGAGCCCTCGGGCTCCGGTGCCGCGCTCCAGCGCCTGGTCGGCAATGGTGTTCAGGGCCTCGTCCTCGAAGATGAGCTCGACGCCGTCGAGCTGGAACATCTTCTGGTACTGCTTGACGAGGGCATTCTTCGGCGTGGACAGGATCTGGATGAGCGCGGCGCGGTCCAGGTTCGAGACGGTCGTGATGACGGGCAGCCGGCCGATGAATTCCGGGATCAGCCCGAACTTGAGCAGGTCTTCCGGCATGACCTCGCCGTAGGAATCCGTGGTGTTCTTGACCTCGTTGAGCGGGGCGCCGAAGCCGATGCCCTTGCGTCCGGAACGCGAACCGATGATGTCCTCGAGCCCCGCGAAAGCTCCGGCCACGATGAACAGCACGTTGGTGGTGTCAATCTGGATGAATTCCTGGTGCGGGTGTTTGCGTCCGCCCTGCGGCGGGACCGAGGCCACAGTACCTTCGAGAATTTTCAGGAGCGCCTGCTGCACGCCCTCGCCCGAGACATCCCGGGTGATGGACGGGTTTTCGCTCTTGCGTGAGATCTTGTCGATCTCATCGATGTAGATAATGCCCTGCTCGGCCTTCTTGACGTCATAGTCGGCGGCCTGGATCAGCTTGAGGAGGATGTTCTCAACATCCTCACCGACGTAACCGGCCTCCGTCAGGGCCGTGGCGTCGGCCACGGCGAACGGGACGTTGAGGCGGCGGGCCAGGGTTTGGGCCAGGTAGGTCTTGCCGCAGCCGGTGGGGCCGATCAGCAGGATGTTGGACTTAGCGATCTCGACGTCGTCGTGGTGCACGCCGTCGGCGAGGCTGCCGCTCTTCGGCGCGTGGCCGGCCTGGATCCGCTTGTAGTGGTTGTACACCGCGACGGCAAGCGACCGCTTGGCGGGTTCCTGGCCAATCACATATTCCTGCAGGAAATCAAAGATCTCGCGGGGCTTGGGCAGCTCGAAACTGCCCAGGTCAGCTACTTCCGCGAGTTCTTCTTCGATGATCTCGTTGCAGAGTTCGATGCACTCGTCGCAGATGTAGACGCCGGGCCCGGCAATGAGCTTGCGGACCTGCTTCTGGCTCTTTCCGCAGAAAGAACACTTCAGCAGATCAGTGCTCTCGCCAATCCGAGCCATGTGTGAACCCCTTTAGTAGCTTGCTGCTGCCTGTGACATGTTCCACTCTAGGTCACTTTGGGCCTGTTGGGTGGAAAGCGGACGCCGGTGCGGCCAAGTGAAAGTGCCGCACCGGCGCGTCGCGAATTGCTGATTAGCGCGCGATTGCCTGGGGCTTGATCTTGCGGGAATCGAGGACCTGGTCAATTAGGCCGTACTGCATGGCCTCGGCGGCCGTGAGGATCTTGTCCCGCTCGATGTCGTTGTTGACCTGTTCCGGCGTTCGGCCGGAGTGCTTGGCCAGCGTGTCCTCAAGCCAGGACCGCATGCGCATGACCTCGGCGGCCTGGATCTCCAGGTCCGAGGCCTGCCCGCCCTGTCCGCCGGACAGTGAGGGCTGGTGGATCAGCACGCGGGCGTTCGGCAGCGCGAGGCGCTTGCCCGGCGTGCCGGCCGCGAGCAGCACGGCGGCGGCGCTGGCCGCCTGGCCGAGGCAGACGGTCTGGATCTCGGGCCGGATGTACGTCATGGTGTCGTAGATCGCGGTCATGGCGGTGAAGGAGCCGCCCGGGGAGTTGATGTAGAGCGTGATGTCGCGGTCCGGGTCCGTGGACTCGAGCACCAGCAGCTGGGCCATCACGTCGTCGGCCGAGGCGTCGTCGACCTGGACGCCGAGGAAGATGATGCGGTCCTCGAACAGCTTGGTGTACGGGTCCTGGCGCTTGAAGCCGTAGGGGGTGCGCTCTTCGAACTGGGGCAGCACGTAGCGGCTGCTCGGCAGGTTGCCGGCAGTCGAACCGAAGTTGTAGTTCATGTTCATTGCTCCTGAATTCATTGCTGTCTACCTGCCGGTCAGTTCTCGGTGGCTGTCGCAGCGCCGCCGGCGTTGCCGGAGCCATTGGCGTTGGTTCCGCCGCCGCCGGCCACGGATCCGGCGTGCGCCGCGATCTTGTCGAAGAAGCCGTATTCGAGGGCTTCCGGGGCCGTGAACCACTTGTCGCGGTCGTTGTCCTTGAGGATGGTGTCCACGCTCTGGCCGGTCTGGTCAGCGGTCAGCTCGGCCATGACCTTCTTCATGTGCAGGATCAGCTCGGCCTGGATCTTGATGTCCGACGCCGTGCCGCCGATGCCGCCGGAGGGCTGGTGCATGAGGATGCGGGCGTTGGGGGTGGCGTAGCGTTTGCCCTTGGTGCCGGAGGAGAGCAGGAACTGGCCCATGGACGCGGCGAGGCCGGTGGCAACCGTGACAACATCGTTCGGGATGAACTGCATGGTGTCGTAGATGGCCATGCCGGCGGTGACGGAGCCGCCGGGTGAGTTGATGTAAAGGTAGATGTCCCTTTCAGGATTTTCCGCCGAGAGCAGCAGCAGCTGGGAGCAGATCGCGTTGGCGTTATCGTCGCGGACCTCGGAGCCGAGCCAGATGATGCGCTCTTTCAGCAGGCGGTTGTAAATGTAGTTATCCTGGGCTGCCGGATCGACCGTGGCCATCCGGGGTGCCCCTGCTTGCTGTGACATATGTACTTACCTCTCGCTGGCGACGGTGACGCCATTGGACGACATCACTGAACTTTCCTACAGCGACACTAACCGTTTTCACGCCCGCTTTGTTCGCTGGCGCCGGGCTGTTCGCTGACGGCGCACGATTGCCGGGACCGCGCAAGCCGGGTCCCGGAGGCACGGCCTTCGCGGCGCTTAACTGGCTGCGTCAACAGGACACGGCCGGCAGGCGGGGGGCTTAAAACGAACGGCCCCCGGATCGGTGATCCGGGGGCCGTCAGCGGCAATGCTAGAACTTCACTGCTGCGGGGTCATCGCTCGGCGTGGCCTCGGTGGCTGCATCCTCTGCGGTTGCTTCCTCAACGGGCTCGGCGGCCGGGGCTGCCTCGTCGCCGGGGCGGACGAAATCGCTCAGGTCAACCTTGTTGCCCTCGGAGTCGGTAACCTCGGCCTGGCCCAATACGACGGCCAGTGCCTTGCGGCGGCGGACCTCGGAAACCATCATGGGAACCTGGCCGCTCTGATCGATGATCTGGGCGAACTGGTTCGGGTCCATGCCGTACTGGCTGGCGGTGGTGACGATGTAGTCGATCAGCTCGTTCTGGCTGACGTTGACTTCTTCCTTTTCGGCGATTGCGTCAAGGATGATCTCGTTCTGGAAGGCGCGCTCGGTGTTGGCCTTGACTTCGGCGCGGTGCTCCTCGGTGTCGTGCTCGCCTTCACCGTGGGCGTTTTCGGCGTTGAAGTGCTGCTCAAGCTGCTCTTCGACGATCGATGCCGGGACGGGAACCTCAACGAGCTCAACGAGCTTGTCCAGGACCTTGTCGCGGGCCTCGACGCCCTGGTCCACAACCTTGGACTCGGCGGCCTGCTTGGCGAGGTCCTCACGGAGTTCGGCCAGGGTGTCGAATTCGCTGGCGAGCTGGGCGAAGTCGTCGTCGGCGACGGGGAGTTCGCGCTCCTTGACGGCCTTGACGGTGACCTTGACCTGGGCGGACTCGCCGGCGTGCTCGCCGCCAACCAGCGTGGTGTCGAAGATGGCGTCCTCGTCGGCGCTGAGGCCGGTGACGGCCTCGTCGAGGCCTTCGAGCATGGTGCCGGCGCCAACCTGGTAGGACAGGCCGGAGGCGGAGTCAACGTCTGCGCCGTCGATCGAGGCTGCGATGTCGATCGTCAGGAAGTCGCCATCGGCGGCCGGACGGTCTACGGACTTCAGCGTGCCGAAGCGGCCGCGGAGCTCGTCCAGGGCCTTGTCGACGTCGGCGTCCGAAGACTCGGCGGCGGCGACCTCAACCTTGATGCCGGCGTAGTCAGGCAGCTCGATCTCGGGGCGGATGTCAACCTCGGCGTGGAACTTGAGCTCACCGTCGGTGGCGGACGGGTCCGGAACCTCGGTGATCTCGACCTCGGGACGGCTCAGGGGGCGGATGCCGGTTTCCTGCACGGCGGCCTGGTACCAGCCGTTGAGACCTTCGTTGATGGCCGTCTCCAGGACGTAGCCGCGGCCAACGCGCTGGTCAATGAGCTTGGAGGGGACCTTGCCCTTGCGGAAACCGGGGACCTGGATCTGCGAAGCAACAGTCTTGTATGCCTCTGCGATGCTGGGCTTCAATTCCTCAAAGGGGACCTCAACATTGAGCTTGACCCGCGTGGGGGTGAGGTTCTCGACAGCGCTCTTCACAGTCTAAGTACTCCTGGTTTGGGGGGTATGGGGTTCTGCATTGCCACGTGCTGGCAGTGCTTGCAGAGTCGGGGTGACAGGATTTGAACCTGCGACTTCCTGCTCCCAAAGCAGGCGCTCTAGCCAAGCTGAGCTACACCCCGTAAGTGCACAGAACAGTCTACGGTCATACACTGCCGATTTGCACATTTGACACCGGGGCCCTGAATTGGGTTTAGTTGTATCCGGCTTGCACAGCCGACCGGAAGTTATGCTGGAGTTCCAGCAAGTTCCCGGGGACGTAGCTTAATGGTAAAGCCTCAGTCTTCCAAACTGATTACGCGGGTTCGATTCCCGTCGTCCCCTCGGAAATATGACGAAAAAAGCCCCTCTGCGGAGGGGCTTTTTTCTTGCCCTCATGCATCTTTCATGCCCGATTCATGCCTCTGTCATGCGTCTTTCATGCCTGCTTCATGCCTGCGGCGTTTATGCCTGCTCAGGCCTGCTGGCACTGCGGACACCAGTACAGCTTCCGCGCACCCAACTCCGTGAGCGCCACGGGCGTGCCGCAGTCACGGCAGTCCAGCCCGTGCCGGCGGTAGACGAAGTGTGCCTCATCCGGTTCCGGCAGCACGCGACGGGACGCGCCGGCACCGGCGCCATTCCAGTAGCGCGGCGGCGTCGTGATGATCCGTCCGTCCCGGACGCCGTCGGACATCATGGCCACGGTGTCGTCCCAGAGCCGGCGGGCCGCGTCCACTGACAGTTCAGCCCCGGGCAGCCAGGGGTTGAGGCGCTGCCGGAACAGCAGTTCGGCCCGGTAGACGTTCCCGATGCCGGCAATCACCTTTTGGTCCATGAGCAGGCCCGCCAGCGGTGTGCGTTTGCCCGCCACCGTGGCGATGAAGGCGTCCCGGTCCCCTGACCGGTTGCGCAGCGGGTCCGGGCCGAGCCGCGCCAGCACGGCCGCCGCCTCCGGTTCCGTGATTGCCTCGCACGTGGTTGCGCCGCGGAGATCGGCCCAGCCGTGCCTGCTCACCAGCCGGACGCGGACGGCGCCCACCGGCGCGGGCGGCCCTGCGTATGCAGACGAGGCGGCGACGACGTCGGCCGGCTCAGCCGCGCTGTCGTCGTCGTAGACCTCCCGCTCCCCCACCTTCCGGGGCGCGCCGATGCTGGACGCGCCGCGGAAGCTGGCGTCGCCGCCAAAATTCCAGGCGCCATAGAGGCCGAGGTGGACATGCAGGTCCAGCCCGTGCTCGAACTCGAGGAAGAGGTGCTTGCCGTGCGCGGTCGCGGCTGTCATGACGTGGCCGTCCAGCAGTGCGGCGCCGGGCGCGAACCGGCCCTGCGGGCTCGAGACTGTCAGCCTCTCGCCTGCGAAAACGTCACCGAACTGGCGGGCCAGCCGGTGGACGGAATGCCCTTCCGGCACTAGTCGATGACCTCGCCGGTGCGCTCGTACGTGGCGATCTTGCCGATCCGGCGGACGTGGCGCTCGTCGTTGCTGAACGGCTCCGTCAGGAAGGCCTCGATGATTTCCGTGGCCTCTTGGACGCTGTGCTGGCGGCCGCCGACGGCGACGACGTTGGCGTCGTTGTGTTCGCGGGCAAGCTGCGCCGTGGAGAGGTTCCACGCCAGCGCGGCACGCACGCCCTTGACCTTGTTGGCGGCAATCTGTTCGCCGTTGCCAGAGCCGCCGAGGACGATGCCCAGGGCGTGGGTTCCGGCTTCCTGGTCCGCGACGACCGCGAGGGCGGCGTTGATGCAGAACGACGGGTAGTCATCCAGGGCGTCGTAGACCTTGGGTCCGTGGTCCAGCACCTCGTAGCCCTTGGCACTGAGGTGGCTGACGAGGTGGGCGCTGAGCTCCATGCCGGCGTGGTCGGTGGCGATGTGCACGCGGGGGAAGTCAGAAATGGTCACGGCTGTTCCGTTCGGTTGCGGCGCCGGGCGGCGGCCGGGTGCGGTTGGGGTCTGGTCCAAGCGTACTAGGCCGAGCCTTCCGGAGCGGTGCTCTAGCTGGCCGGATGCCTCACGGGGCTCTCGTGTTACACGGCTGTTTACACGGACGAGTTACACCGCGGGTGTCCCGCCGTTCCGCCGGGCCCTGTCCGCCACCCGGGAAAGCGTTTGGGCCATGTTGTCCGCCGCGGTGGCGCTTCCGCCGCTAACCGCCAGCCGCCGCCCGTCCGAGCGGTCGATGACCACGGCGGGGCCGCTGCTGACCAGCATCGCCGTGGTGTTGCCGTGGATCCGGTATCCCCACCCGCCATAGTCCGCCGCCGTGACGTCCCGGGGCGTGGCGGCGTCGATGGCCGCGGCCGGAACTTCCATGACCCGGACGAAGCCTGCCGCGAAGACGTGCAGGCCGCCGCGGTCAACCCGGATCCGGGCCACCAGGAACGCCGCGGCCACCAGGGCCGCGGCGACCAGGAGGGCAGCAAGCCACGGCACGGCAATGGTGAGGAGGGCGGCGGGCAGAAGCGTCGCGATGCCGAGCATGACGAAGATCGAGCTGCGGGCGTGGACCCAGAGGCTGACCCGGTCCCTGGCCAGTTCCGGATCCTGTTCACGCTCGAGGGCCTGGCGGACGGCGAGGTCGTCATCGACAGACCAGCGTTCGTCGGCCTTGAACACGAAACCCATGACGACGCCCAGGGCGAGGGCCGCGCCGCTGCCGAGGGCCAGAACGGAGGCGTCCACATGGGATCCCCGCGCATCGGGCAATCCCAGCTGGCCCACGAGCACGGCTGCCAGGACGGTGGTGACGAAGAGGCTCATGGCCAGGCCGGCGCCCATCATGATGCGGCGCATCATCACGGGGCGGGACAGCGGAACGGCCTGCAGCAGCACGGCCCAGCCGATCACCACGATCAGCGCGGCACCTGCTCCCGTGACGGCGGTGAACGGCGCGAAGTCGGCGGCACCGGCACCAGTCCAGCGGACGGCCAGCGGTTCGGGCAAATCCGGGCGCACCAGAAGCGCGCACACCACGAATCCGGCCGCCAGCATCAGGGGGAAACCGATGGCAAAGCGCAGCGCCCTGGCATCGACTGAGTAACGGATCTTTCCCATACCCCAACGCTACCCCCGCCGCACCTTGAGGGATCTGGGGACGTGCGCGCAGGTCAGGAGGTCGACGGGAGGGAAACGTGGGATCAGGCACGTTGTACAGGACCCGCCCACGAGCAAGAAGAGATCGCGATTCAGTACGACGGCGGGCATCACGCCAGTCCGGCCCAGCGTCGCAGCGACATCTTCCGGGATGAGAACGCCAGGGATGCCGGGTGGCGCGTCGTCGTATTGACCCAATGGCATTTGACCCCGTTCGCCCCTGGGATGGAGCCGGCCGCGGTTACCCGGGTGCGCGCGGCGCTGACGGAGCGCGGCTGGACTCCCGGCCCTGGTTCAAGTCCGGGGCCGAAGCCGGGGCGACGCCAACGTGCCCGCCCTACAGAGCACTCACTTGACACGAATGGCCGCTAAGCACGGTGGCATAGCGGCCATCTGCGGCGAATCGATGGAGAGAGTGCCGGCGGAGCTCCGGGAAGCACTTGGATCGAAGTTCAAGCGCACACGGGCAAACCACACACCCCGGTTCCGAAGGTCCGTGCCCGGGTCCGAAGCCGGGGCAACCTCAACGTGCCCGCCACGCCGCGCCGCCCCACCGCACTCATCTGACACGAATGGCCGCCAAGGGCATCGGCTTAGCGGCCATTCGTGGCAAATCGTGGACTCGGTGCAGGGGCGTTGGCGCCGGACATTGTGATCGGGCTAACTTGCCATAGGCCGCTGACGTGAAAGAATAATTTCACAGTATCGCCGGCGGCTGCGGCCGGCCGGCAGTATCCATCTTCTTCTGGAGGCCCCTTTGCCCGGTATGAACCTGACCCGCGCCGAAGCCCGCGAGCGCGCCGCCCTGATCGACGTCGACTCCTACGAGGTCAGCCTTGACCTGACGCGTGGCGAGAAAGTCTTCGGGTCCACCACGGCCGTGAAGTTCAGGGCCAAGCCTGGGTCTTCGACCTTCATCGACGCCGTGACCCACGCCGTGCACAGCGTGAGCCTCAACGGCCGCGAACTGGACCCGGGCGAGGTCTCCGACGGCGTCCGGATCCAGCTCCCGGACCTGGCGACCGAGAACCACCTGCTCGTGGTCGCCGACGCGCCCTACATGAACACCGGCGAAGGCCTGCACCGCTTCGTGGATCCGGTGGACAACGAGGTCTACCTGTACACGCAGTTCGAGGTCCCGGACTCGCGGCGCATGTTCGCCGTCTTCGAACAGCCCGACCTCAAGGCCAGCTTCACCTTCACCGTCACCGCCCCCTCGCACTGGGACCTCGTGTCCAACTCCCCCACACCGGTGCCGGTGGAGACCATCCCGGGCGCGGACGGGGGCGCCCGCTCCGTCTGGGAGTTCACCCCCACTCCGCGGCTCTCCTCCTATGTCACCGCGCTCATTGCCGGGCCGTACCAGTCGGTGCGCAGCGAAGTCACGTCGGCGGAAGGCCGGGTCACTCCGCTGGGCATCTTCGCCCGCAAGTCGCTCATGCAGTACCTCGATGCCGAGAACATCTTCGAGCTCACCCGGCAGGGTTTCGAGTTCTTCGAGGCCCAGTTCGGCTGCCCGTACCCGTTCGAGAAGTACGACCAGCTCTTCGTGCCGGAGTTCAACGCCGGCGCCATGGAAAACGCCGGGGCCGTCACCATTCTTGAAGGCTACGTCTTCCGCGGCAAGGTCACCGATGCCCAGGTGGAACGCCGCGCCATCACCGTGCTGCACGAGCTCGCGCACATGTGGTTCGGTGACCTCGTGACGATGCGCTGGTGGAACGACCTCTGGCTCAACGAGTCCTTCGCCGAATACATGTCCCACCTGGCCGCCGTGGAGAACACCGAGTTCGACCACGCCTGGACCACCTTCGCGTCCGTGGAGAAGTCCTGGGCGTACCGGCAGGACCAGCTGCCCACCACGCACCCGATCTTTGCCGAGATCAACGATCTCCAGGACGTTGAGGTGAACTTCGACGGCATCACCTACGCCAAGGGCGCCTCGGTGCTGCGCCAGCTCGTCGCCTGGGTGGGCCCGGAGGAATTCATGTCCGGGGTGCGCGAGTACTTCAGCAAGCACGCCTGGCAGAACACCGAGCTCAGCGACCTCATGGCCGAACTCGAGAAGGCCAGCGGCCGTGACCTCGAAAGGTGGGGCCAGCTCTGGCTGGAAACCGCCGGCGTCAACACCCTGACACCGGAGATCTCGGCGGACGCGGACGGCACCATCGGCTCCTTCGCCATCGTGCAGTCGGCGATCGAGAGCGAACCGACGCTGCGGCCGCACCGCCTCGCCGTCGGCTTCTACAACCTCAACGGCGCCGGCAGGCTGGAGCGGGTGCACCGCGAGGAGCTCGACGTCGACGGCGAGCGCACCGAAGTTCCGGCCCTGGCCGGCCTGGCCCAGCCGGACCTGATCCTGCTCAACGACGACGACCTCGCCTATGCCAAGGTCCGCCTGGATCCGAAGTCCCTCGCCACCGCAACGGCGCACCTGAAGGACTTCAGCCAGAGCCTCCCGCGCACCCTCGTGTGGGGCTCGGCCTGGGACGCGGCGCGCGACGGCGAATCCCCGGCCCGCGGGTACGTGGACCTGATCCTGGCCAACATTGCCGAGGAATCCGATTCCTCCGTGATCATGGTCCAGCTCCGCCAGCTTGCCACCACGCTGACCTTCTACGTGGCCGAGGAGCACCAGGCGGCCACTGCCGTAGCCGCGGCCGACAAGCTCTGGGAGCTCGCCTCGGCGGTGCCTGCCGGCTCGGACGCACAGCTGCAGTTCGTGAAGTCCTACGCCCTGCTGGCCCGCAGCGCCGGGCAGCTGGACACGGTGTCCGGGCTGCTGGACGGCTCGCTCACCCTCGACGGGCTGAGCGTGGACCAGGACCTGCGGTGGGAGCTGCTGGCGTCCCTCGTGGCAGGCAGCCGCGCCGGGCAGGAGCGGATCGACGAGGAACTGGCGCACGACAACACCTCCAACGGCCAGAACGCGGCGGCCCTGGCCAAGGCCGCCATCCCCACTCCGGAGGCCAAGGCCGAAGCCTGGGAATCGATTGTGGTCAAGGGCGATCTGTCCAACGCCCTGCAGGGCTCCGCGGTGACCGGTTTTACCCGGGTCCTGGACACGTCCCTGCTGGAGCCGTACGCCGAGAAGTACTTCGAGGCCGTCCCGGGCATCGTGGCCAACCGCACCCACGCGCTGGCCTCGCAGATCGTCGTCGGTCTCTACCCGGCCCAGCTGACCACGCAGGCCACCGTGGACCGCACGGATGAGTTCCTGGCCTCGCTGCCGGAGGACAGCTCGGCGCTGCGCCGGATGATGCTGGAGAACCGCGACGGCGTGGCCCGCTCCCTGCGGGCCCGCCAGGCTGACGTCGGCTAGGACGCCAACAGCCTGCCCCGACGATCCTGGAACCCCGGTGCCGCCCCCGCGCGGCGCCGGGGTTCCGTCGTTCTAGACTGGCCGCATGAGCCTTGACGAACACCGCTACGCGCTGACTGTCCGCTGGACTGGGAACCTCGGGTCCGGGACGTCCACATACCGCGGTTACTCACGCGACCACGACGTCGAGATCCCCGGGGTGCCGGTGTTGCGCGGCTCCGCCGATCCGACCTTTCACGGGGACCGGCAGCGTTACAACCCCGAACAGCTGCTCCTGGCCGCGCTCTCGCAGTGCCACATGCTCTCCTTCCTGCACGTGGCCGTGAAGCACGGCGTGGTGGTGACAGCTTATGAGGACCGGGCCGAGGGCCTGATGCGGACCAACCGGGACGGCAGCGGGCAGTTCGAATCCGTCACGCTGAAGCCCACGGTGACGGTGGCTGGACCGGCGGCCCCGGATGTTCTGGAGGAGCTTCACGTCGAGGCCAACAAACTCTGCTTCATTGCCCGCAGCGTCAACTTCCCGGTGTTGCACGAGCCCACGGCTGTGGTGGAGGGCCAGACAGACTGAACAGGTCAGCCGGCACCGTCAGCCGGGCCCGGCTGAGGCCTCTGCCTTGTACTCGGACACGATCCGGCGTTCCGTCTCCGGGCTCATCCCGGCCTTGCGTTCGCGGCCGAGTCCGCGGCGGCGTTCATCCGCCAAGGTGTCCCGCAGCGTGTCCATCCAGGGCCGGATGGACAGCCCGGCTGCCCGGGCAGCGTCATTGCTGCGGGTCTCGAAGCCATCATGGCCGGGCGGCAGCCACAGCGGCAGCGAGTCCGGACCGGCCCAGTAGTTCGCGCCGTGGGACGCCAGCCAGTCCTCGGGAGCCACAACGGCCTCGGAGTCGGCGTCGGCGAGCTGACGCGACTCCTCAAGGTAGGCGGCAAAGGGGACCGGTTCGCCGACGGCGTTCAGTGCCCCGGTGATCCCGTTTTCGGCGGCGGTGAGGATCCAGGCCGCGAGGTCGCGGACGTCGATGATCTGGGTCGCGTCGGTGGGGATGTCCGGGACCAGGACGGGATAGTTGTCCCGGGCGAAACGGGCCGGCCAGTACCCGTAACGGTCGGAGCCGTCCCCGGGTCCGCCGATCAGGCCGGCACGGCAGAGGTGCGCCTTGTCCCCTGCCAGTTGGCGGGTCCATTGCTCGATCGCGGACTTGGCCTCGCCGTAGTTATCCATGCTCAGTTCCGTCCCCGGCGCCAGCGGCGGAAGCACCTGGGCATCTTCGGCGGCGCCGGCCACCGAATGGTCCGCATAGACAGAGCAGCTGGAGATGAAGGTCCAGTGCCGGGCCGAGCCGGCCAGCGCCTCGAGCGCCTCCCGCGCCTGGCCAGGATCCCGCGAAACGTCGACGACGGCGTCCCACCCGCCGCTGCCGGCGGCCCCCACGTAGGCGGCCTCCCCCTGGGAGCGGTCCGCGCGCAGCCAGGTAGCGCCGTCGGGCGGCGCAGCGACGGTACCGCGGGCCAGGCAGGTGACGTCGTGGCCCGCGGCCAGGGCCTGCCGGGCTATTTCTGCTGACAGGAAGACCGTTCCGCCGAGTACCAGGATGCGCATGGAGCCACGCTACGGCGCTAATGTTGAAGTAGACCAGAGTGTTATGCG
Organism: Arthrobacter sp. LAR12-1-1.1; assembly: GCF_040676555.1. Taxonomy (NCBI): domain Bacteria; kingdom Bacillati; phylum Actinomycetota; class Actinomycetes; order Micrococcales; family Micrococcaceae; genus Arthrobacter; species Arthrobacter sp. LAR12-1-1.1. Next base: position 69,853 of record NZ_JBEGIG010000003.1, read on the forward strand.
CCCGGCGAACGCCGGCCGCCTATCCGGACGCCCAGCCCCGCTGCCGGCCGGCAGCAGGGACGCAGCAACAAGGAGTTTTCCCCCGCCGATGATCAGCCTTACCACCATCGAACCAATCACCGCCCAAGACATCGCGGCCGTCAACCTGCCGGGTGCCCTGATCAGCCTGGGGATCGGCGTCGCCGTGTGGCTAGTGGCATCCTTCGTGATCTCCGTCATCACCAAGCGCGTCGCCTCGGGCAGCACGCTCTTCAAGAAGCCGCACTTCCGCTGGGTGGCTCCGGCCTTCCGCGCCCTGGACCATGAGCGCCGGGTCCAGCGGGCACAGACAATCGGCGCACTGCTCAGCAGCGTGGTCGGCGTCCTGGTGGCCGTCCTCACCATCGTGTATGTGCTCAAGAACCTGAACGTGGACATTGCCCCGATCCTGACCAGCGTCGGCATCCTCGGTGTGGCCATCGGCTTCGGCGCCCAGCAGCTGATCCGCGACTTCCTCGCCGGCATCTTCATCACGATCGAGGACCAGTACGGCATTGGCGACATCATCGAGACCTCCGAGGTGGTGGGCACTGTCGAGGCCATGAACCTGCGGATCACCCGGGTCCGGTCCGACGACGGCACCATCTGGTACTTGCGCAACGGCGAAATCCTGCGCGTGGGCAACCGCTCCCAAGGCACCTACATTCCGCCGGAGACACCGCCGGCGGACGAGGCCGACAGCGCACCCCAGCAGAAGGCCGGAGAATAGAGAAATGACGATTCCCAGCGCCGGCGAACCCAGCCAGCCCAGGCAGCTGCTGCAAAACGATCCATTCAGCCAGCCCGGCTACACAGACAACTTCTATGATGCCGTGGGCGGCCACGAGACTTTTGTGAAGCTCATCGACGTCTTCTACGACGGCGTCGCGACCGATCCGCTGCTGCGCGCCATGTACCCGGAAGAGGACCTCGGCCCGGCCAAGCGGCGTTTCCTGATGTTCCTGGAACAGTACTGGGGCGGGCCCACCACCTACGGCGAGGAGCGCGGGCACCCGCGGCTGCGGATGCGCCACATGCCGTTCCGGGTGACGCCGGAGGCCAAGGAACGGTGGCTGTTCCACATGCGCGCCGCGGTGGATGCCCTGGAGCTGCCGCCGTTGTACGAGGGAACGCTCTGGGACTACATGGAGCGGGCAGCCCTTTCCATGGTGAACAGCCCGTCGGAGGCCTGAGCGGAGGATGCCGGGAAGCTTCCTAGAGCCCGGTGCCGGTCCGGACCAGCACGTGGCCGCGGGTGCCGCTGAGCCGGAACCAGCGCCCGGCCCGGTAGAGCCGTTGTTCGCCGTCGGCCAGGAAGCCCAGGGTGAGGGCGGCGAACGCGGCGCCGGCCGGCAGCCCGGCGGCGTCGGGCAGTTCCCGGCCCCAGACCGTTGCCCGGGCGTTATTGACGATCAGCGCGCCCGGCTTGTCCGGGATGATCGCGGCGATCTCCCTGATGCCGGCCTCGGCGGCGGCCCGCAGGACGGTGTCCTGGACGGTGCCGAGCGGTTCCCAGCCGGCCCGCGGCGCCCCTATCCCGGCCCACGACTCGCTGACGGTCACCGGCGGGACGGGGAGTTCGACGTCGTGCTCCCCCGCCCGTGCCAAACGGTCCAGCACGGCGGACAGCGGCACGGTGACGTCAGTGTCCGCCGGCTGCGCCAGCGCCATGGTCCGCAGGCCCAGGATGGTGGGGGTGGATTCGCCCAGGAGCCGGGGCCGCAGGACGCAGACGTAGGCGGCCAGGACTGGGCCCGCGGCCTGGAGCCGGATGGCGCCGTCGTCAATGGACTTGGCGCGCGTGGCGAAGGTGCGCAGGTCGTCGAGGTCGCGGGGATCGGAGAACTGCAGGGGCTGGTTTAGGACATCAGACACACTACCGACTCTACCGGCTGCGCCTCTCGGGAGCCGCGCCGCCTTTTGAGCAGTGTCCCTTTTGAGCAGTGTGACTGTGCCGTCTAGAGTCAGACCATGACTGAAGCCGAAGCCGGACTGCTGGGGCTCCCGACCCAGGACCCCACCTCCTCGCTCATCCAACTCCTCAACCTCGGCGAGCTCGAGGGCGCGCGGACGGACGAGGACATCTTCATGGGCCCCTCCCAGCAGCAGCCCAGGCACCGCGTCTTCGGCGGCCAGGTGCTGGCGCAGTCCCTGATAGCCGGCAGCCGCACCGTCGATCCGGACCGCAGTGTGCACTCCATGCACGGCTACTTCCTCCGGCCAGGAGACGCCAACAAGCCGATCACGTTCGGCGTGCAGCGCCTGCGCGACGGCCGGTCGTTCTCGGCCCGCCGGGTCCACGCCTACCAGGAGGGCATGCCCATCCTGTCGATGATCGCGTCCTTCCAGGCCGAGGACGAGGGGATCGAGCACCAGTCCGAGATGCCCGCCGGGATCCCGGACCCCGAATCGCTGCCCAGCACTGCCGACCTGCTGGGCAAGTTCGATCACCCCGTGGCCCGGCACTGGGCGTACGAGCGGCCGTTCGATATCCGCCACGTCGATCCGGCGTTGTATGTCTCGGCCAAGGGGCCCAAGGACGCACGCAACGCCGTCTGGATGAAGACCTTCGGCCCGATGCCCGACGACGCCGGCGTGCACCGGGCCGCCCTGGCCTACGCGAGCGACTACACCCTGCTGGAGTCCATCCTCCGCAAGCACGGGATGAGCTGGATTACGCCCGGGATGTCCGTGGCAAGCCTGGACCACGCCATGTGGTGGCACCGGCCGGTCAGGGTCGACGAATGGCTCCTGTACGTCCAGGAATCGCCCAGCGCCCAGGGCGCACGGGGCCTCGCCACCGGCAAGATCTTCAGCCGGGACGGCCGGCACGTGGCGACGGTGGCCCAGGAAGGCATGGTCCGCGTCCCGAACGATTTGAAGAACAAGGTCAAGGGCGCCGTCCAGTCCAAGGTGCTGCAGCACCAGATGCGCAAGGCCGAGCGCAGCTAGCCCGCCCGTCCGCTCGCTGGCACTTAGACACCACGGCACACAAAAGCCGGCTCCCCGCGGGGAGCCGGCTTTTTCATGGCGCTGAAGCCGTGTGGGCTTAGTCGCGGGTGAGGCGGCGGTGCGTTACGCGGTGCGGCTTGGCCGCGTCCGGGCCCAGTCGCTCGACCTTGTTCTCCTCGTAGGACTCGAAGTTGCCCTCGAACCAGTACCACTTGGAGGGGTTCTCCTCGTCGCCTTCGTAGGCGAGGATGTGGGTGGCCACCCGGTCCAGGAACCAGCGGTCGTGCGAGACGACGACGGCGCAGCCCGGGAATTCGAGCAGGGCGTTTTCGAGGCTGCTGAGGGTTTCGACGTCGAGGTCGTTAGTCGGTTCGTCGAGCAGCAGCAGGTTGCCACCCTGCTTGAGGGTCAGCGCAAGGTTGAGGCGGTTGCGCTCACCACCGGAAAGCACCCCGGCCTTCTTCTGCTGGTCCGGACCCTTGAAGCCGAAGGCGGCCACGTAGGCGCGGGAGGGCATTTCGACGTGGCCGACCTGGATGTAGTCGAGACCGTCGGACACGACTTCCCACAGCGTCTTGTTGGGGTCGATGCCGCCGCGGCTCTGGTCGGCGTAGGAGATCTTGACGGAATCGCCGATCTTCAGTTCGCCGCCGTCGAGCGGTTCCAGGCCCACGATCGTCTTGAAGAGCGTGGACTTGCCGACGCCGTTGGGGCCGATGACGCCAACGATGCCGTTGCGGGGCAGGGTGAAGGACAGTCCGTCGATCAGGGTGCGATCGTCGAAGCCCTTCTGGAGATCCTTGGCCTCCAGCACGAGTCCGCCCAGGCGCGGTCCCGGCGGGATCTGGATCTCTTCGAAGTCGAGCTTGCGGGTGCGGTCCGCCTCCGCAGCCATTTCCTCGTAGCGGGCCAGACGGGCCTTGGACTTGGTCTGGCGTCCCTTGGCGTTGGACCGGACCCATTCGAGTTCTTCGGTCAGGCGCTTGGCCTGCTTGGCGTCCTTCTTGCCCTGGACTTCCAAGCGGGCGCGCTTCTTCTCCAGGTACGTGGAGTAGTTGCCCTCGTACGGGTAGAGGTGGCCGCGGTCCACTTCGGCGATCCACTCGGCCACGTGGTCAAGGAAGTAACGGTCGTGGGTGACGGCCAGGACGGCGCCGGAGTAGCTGGAGAGGTGCTGTTCGAGCCACAGCACGCTCTCGGCGTCGAGGTGGTTGGTGGGCTCGTCGAGCAGCAGCAGGTCCGGCTTCTGCAGCAGGAGCTTGCACAGCGCGACGCGGCGGCGCTCACCACCGGAGAGCAGGGTGACATCGGCATCGGCGGGCGGGCAGCGCAGTGCGTCCATGGCCTGTTCCAGCTGGGAATCGATATCCCAGGCGTCAGCCGCGTCGATCGCTTCCTGCAGCTGTCCCATTTCCTCGAGGAGGGCATCGTAGTCAGCGTCGGGGCTGGCCATTTCCTCGGAGATCTCGTTGAAGCGCAGGATCTTGCCGTAGATTTCACCGACGCCTTCCTGGACGTTGCCCAGAACGGTCTTGTCTTCGTTCAGCGGCGGCTCCTGCAGCAGGATGCCTACCGTATAGCCGGGGCTGAGCCGGGCCTCACCGTTGGAGGGAGTGTCCAGGCCTGCCATGATCTTGAGAATGGTGGACTTACCGGCACCATTCGGGCCGACAACGCCAATCTTGGCCCCCGGGAAGAAGGACATGCTTACGTCATCGAGGATGAGTTTTTCGCCGACAGCCTTACGGGCCTTGGTCATTGTGTAGATAAATTCCGCCATGCCTACAAATCTAGTGGTTCGGCCGGGATAACTCACATTCCGTGAGCCGCGCTGCGCCCCTGGCAGGCCCAGTTGCAGGAGCCATTGCCGTTGTCCTTGCGGTTGCCGTTGCCTCAGTGGCGCCGATTGCACCCGCAACCGTGCCCGGCCGCTGACGGTTCGGTTCAGTCCCGGACGCCGACAAGGCAGCCGCCCCGCTCCAGAGGCCTGGGCTCCGCTGCCCCCGGCCGGCATCGAACAGGCGGACGCTGCGAGCAGGAGCGCCACGGTTGTGGCCGCCGGAACGGCCCGGCCGCGGCGACGGGCGGCGCCGCCCGCGGCGGTAGTACCGGCCGCCAGTACCGCAGCTGCAGAGGCCGCGGCGTGTCCCGCAGCGCTCCTGGCATGTCGCATCCGGCAATTCTGCCACGCGGTGGTGTCTCCGATCCGGTGCCCGGGCATTGCCCGCCGGTGCCCGGGATTCAGGCGGCGGCCCCTTTCAGTTCGCCGGTCTCCTGGTCCACCTCCTCTTCCTCGCCGCTTGCGTCGTTGATGAAGGTCGTGTGGTCATCGGCACCGCCGTCGCCGTCCCCGCCGGTATCCCCGCCCGTATCCCCGGACTGGGTCTGGGGTCCGGCGTCGTCGCCGTCTCCGCCGCCAGGCGCACCAGCGGCACCAGGTCCTGCGGCCGGCTGGTTTCCTGCTGCGGCCGAGCGGGTGAAGTTGGCAGAGCCCCACATGAGGTCGTGGCCGACTGACTCCGCGTCAATCTCGGCGACGTGGTAGACCCTGCCGTCCTTTTCCCAGCTGCGCATCTTCAGCCTGCCAACGATGATGACCCGCTGGCCTTTCTTGATGCTGCAGCCGATGTTGCCGGCCAGTTGCCGGTAGCCCTGGACAGTGAACCAGTTGGTGTTGCCGTCCACCCAGGTGCTGGAGCCGCGGTCGTAGCGGCGCTCGGTGGCGCCGAGCCTGAAGGACGCCGTGGGCACGCCGCCGGGGGTGGTCGAACTTCTGATCTCCGAGGCGACGAAGCCCCGGACCGTAATGTTGTCGCTCATTCTCATGTCCTGTCTCGAGTTGTCGTGCCCTGCCGGGCAGTTCCAGCATCGCGCCGCGGACCGTCACCGGGGAGGGCCCGGTTGTGCCATGTGGAAAACCGGCTGCCGGCCGCGGCGTTGCGGCCTGTGGTGGGGAGTGGTCCGGGCCGCCGGACAGGCGAACGGCCAGCATTGACCCCCACCGGCCGTCCGGCACTGTAAACTTTTTGAGGCGTCCCCCGGCAGCGGCCGGCGGGTGCCACCGTGCCCCAGTAGCTCAGGGGATAGAGCAGCGGCCTTCTAATCCGCCGGTCGGGGGTTCGATTCCCTCCTGGGGCACAAGAGAGCGGCTCTGACCTGCGACAACGCAAGGTCAGAGCCGCTTCCTATTTCAGCCGGATCCTCAAATCCATTTGTTGTGTTTGAACGTCAGGAACAGCGCACCGCCCATGCCGATCATGAGCGCGAGTGCCATCGGATAGCCGAAGATCCAGTCGAGCTCGGGCATGTCGCGGAAGTTCATGCCGTAGATCGACGCGATCAACGTCGGGGCGAACAGGATGGCAGCCCACGACGATATCCGCTTGACCTGCTCATTTTGGGCGAAGCTCGATTCGGTCAGGAGCCGCATTTCGTCGTTCTGCCGCTGGGCGACGAGGGCTGCGTTGACGGCCAGCGCGTTTTGCAGCAGCGCCCGGAAGGCGGACACCCGCTCCCCCAGCCTGATGGCGTGGTCCAGGACGTCGCGGAAATGGTCCTGCAGTTCGGGGTCCGGCACCCCGTCCGGCCCGCTGCCCATAAGAGTCTGCAGGATCCCGGCCAGCGGGGCTGTCGCACGCTGGAAAGTGATGACCTGGCGGGAGAGTTCATAGATCCTGCGCGATACGCCGGGATCGGCGGCGAACAGGTCATCTTCGATTTCATCGATGTCGTTTTCGAGCCCCGCGGCCACCGGCTCGTACTCGTCCACTACCTGGTCCAGAATCGCGTACAGCACCGCGTCCGGACCGAGCGCCAGGAACTCCGGCTCGGATTCCATGCGCCGGCGCACCCGGGCCAGATCGGGAGACTCTGCCCGGCGGACAGTCACCACAAAGTCCGGGCCGGCGAACACATGGATCTCGCCGAACTCGACCTTCTCCACTTCGTCCAGGTACCGGGCGGGCCGCAGCACCAGGAACAATGTCTCGCCGTAGTGTTCCAGCTTGGCCCGCTGGTGGCCGGCGAGCGCGTCCTCCACGGCCAGGTGGCTCAGGTCGAATTCCTCGGCCACCGAGCGCAGCTCCTCAGGTTCCGGCCGGTAGAGCCCGATCCAAGCCATGCCCTGGCGCTGCCGCAGGAGAAAATACGTTTCCTCGAGGCCTTCCGGGTCGGCGGTCCGGTGACCGTCCACATAGACGGCGATGTCGATAATGGTCACGGCCGCGCCTCCTCTTCAAGGCAATCCCTTGGCTGTGACGTTATACCGTGCCCGGGCCGGTGCCAACAGCCCGAACCGCGCGCCCAACCGCCCGGACACCCCGCCGGCCATCAGCACGCTTAGTATTGAGTGGACCGGCAGGGCGCCAGGGAAAGTCTGTGCGCCCTGCCCGCAATCGAAAGGCACGGCCGCCATGACCGAGACACCCCGCAGATTCGACCCCAACAATCCCGACGATGCCCTGACCACCCAGTACCCGGGGACCGCCGACGCCACGTCCGGGTCCGGGACCTCCGAGGTTGATACCTCCCGTGCAGAGGCACCCGTGGCGCCGGCGCCGGCCCCTGCCCCCACCCCTGCCCCGGAAACGCGCCAGGTCACCCGCGCGGGAATGGTCTGGGCCGCGGTTGCCAGTGCGCTGGTGGTGCTGATCGTGCTCATCGCCTTCATCCTGCAGAACCAGGAATATGTGCAGGTGAAGTTCTTTGGCCTCGAGGGGTCGGTTCCGCTCGGCGTTGCCTTGTTCATCGCGGCCGTCGGCGGCGGCGTGCTGGTCGCGATCGCCGGAGCGGCCCGCATCATTCAACTGCGGCTCGCCGCGCATCGTGTCCGCCGACAGGCCGGCCCGGGCACGCGCACGCGCTAAAGCCGCCAGGCGCTACCCTCTATCCATGGGCGAAGCAGACCCCCGGAGCCAGCCAGCCATTACCACCGCCGCGGCGGACTGGCCCGACGTCGAGCGTCTTTTTGGCGTCCGCGGCGAACCGTCACGCTGCTGGTGCCGGTTCTTCGCCGTGACCGGCAGCGAGTGGTCCGCGTCGACGCCGGAGGACCGCAAGAGCCAGTTGAGGGACAAGTTCGACGGCGGCCAGCCGGCGCCCGGTGTCCTGGCCTTCCGCGACGGGCATCCAGTGGGCTGGTGCGCCGTCGAGCCCCGCGGGTGCTATCCAAGGATCCTGCGCTCGAAGGTCCTGACGTCGGCCCCTGACGTGGCCCGGGATCCCGGCGGGAACCCGGTGTGGTCAGTCAGTTGTTTCGTCGTCTCCCCCGGCCAGCGCCGGCGCGGTGTGGCGGGGGCGCTGCTGGCAGCCGCCGTCGAGCACGCCTTCGCGCACGGCGCCACCGTGGTGGAGGGCTATCCGGTTGATCCCGCGCGACGGCCCAAGGCGGGCCCGGCAGACCTCTATCACGGCACCTTGGGGCTTTTCCTGGCGGCCGGTTTCACAGTCGTCAGCGACGCGGTGCCGGGACGCGCCGTCGTGCGCCTGGCCGCACCCCCGACTGGAGCCCGCCGCGGTCCCAGGCCCCAGCCCTAGCCCTAGCCCTAGCCCTAGCCCTAGGGCAGCGTAAGGATCACAGGCCCGTCCGCGGTGATGGCCACGGTGTGCTCGCTGTGCGCGGCGCGGCGACCGTTCGCCGAGCGGAGGGTCCATTCGTCGTCGTCATGGTAATAGTCGTCCTTGCGGCCGAGAATCAGCATCGGCTCGATGGCGATGACCAGGCCCTCGGTCAGTTTGATGCCGCGGCCGGGACGCCCGTCGTTGGGCACGTGCGGCTCGGCGTGCATGGTCCGGCCGATCCCGTGGCCGCCGTGATCGGCAAGCAGCCCGTAGCCGGCCCGCCGCGCTGCCCCGCCGATCGCGTAGGCGAGGTCCCCCATCTTGTTCCCGATCCTTGCCGCTTCGATCCCCCGGGCCAGGGCGGCGTCGGTGGCGTCGATGAGGGCCTGGTCCACCGGGTCCGGGGTCCCCACAATGAAGCTGACGGCGGCATCGCCGCACCAGCCGTCCAGGAACGCGCCGCAGTCCACGCTCAGCAGGTCCCCGTCCTGCAGCCGGTACTCGTTGGGGATGCCGTGCACCACGGCGTCGTTGACGGACGCGCAGATGACCCCGGGAAACGGCACTGACGCCCACCGCGGCCGGTAGTTCAGGAACGCCGGCGTGGCGCCGGCGTCGGCGATGGACGCCGCGGCGACCTCGTCCAGTTCCTTGAGCGAGACGCCGACGGCGGCGGCCTCCCGGACCCGCCCCAGCGTGTTGGCGACCACCCGGCCGGCCTCGCGCATCAGTGCGATCTCTTCAGGACTCTTAATCATGGACATGGGTTTCCTTCCGACGCGGAGCCGCGGCTTGCTGGGTTCAACTCTAGAGCCCGCCGCAGGATGTCTACAGTGGCCTCATGGTCACCACTGAACTGATTGACGCGATCCGCGGCCGGCTGCAGGCGGTGGCCGATCCTGGCCGCGCCGCGGGGGCGCAGGCTTATATGAAATCGCAGATGCCCTCACTGGGCGTGCGCGTTCCCGAGGTCCGCAGGATCGTCCGAGCCGAGGCGGCGGCCCATCCGCCGGGCGGCCTGGCGGAGCTGCAGTCCACCGTGCTCGCGCTGTGGCGGAGCGCCAGCTGCCGTGAGGAACGTTATGCCGCGATCGAGCTCACGGGGCTCAAACTCGCCGCCGGGGAACTGAGCATGCTGGCGCTGTACGAGGAAATCATCCGCACCGGAGCCTGGTGGGACCTGGTGGACGGGGTGGCGCACCGGCTGGGCACGCTGTTGCAGGCGCACCGGGCAGAGCTGACGCCGGTGCTGGGGCGCTGGAGCAGGGACGACGACTTCTGGGTCCGGAGGGCCTCCATTACGGCGCAGCTGGGGGCGAAGGCGGCCACTGACACGGCCCTCCTGGCCGCAGTAATCGAGGCCAACCTCGATGATCCGGAGTTCTTCATCCGCAAGGCCATCGGGTGGGCGCTGCGCCAGTACGCCAGGACGGATCCGGCCTGGGTGCGGGCCTTCGTGCAGCGGCACTGGGACGATCTCAGCCCGCTTTCCCGCAAGGAAGCGCTCAGGAACCTGCCGGCCTAGATGATCGGGCGCGTGGTGACCGGCTCGTCCGACTTGCTGAACAGCAGCTTGGTCTTCGGGTCCAGGAAGATCAGGTACAGGGCAAACAGCAGGGCGATGATCGCGGCGGCGTTGCGGGCCAGCGCCAGGGCCAGGCCGAGGTCCGCGGTCTGCAGGTACGGGAAGACGTCCAGCTGGTCCGAGATCGCGTACACCATGAAGAAGGACACGATGAAGTAGAGCGCCTTGACCTGCCAGTCATCTCGGATGCCGGTGACGGCAAAGAGCGGGATGAGCCAGACGATGTACCAGGACTGGATCATCGGGGACAGGAGCACGACGGCGGCGAACGCCAGGGTGAGCCGGCGCATCAGCCGGTCGTAGTCACCGCGGAAGATCTGCCAGGCCACGATCCCGACGGCGAGCAGCTTGCCGGCGTCGAACACCCACTTGGCCAGTCCCCAGCCGTCGAGCCCGAAGGCGTTGGAGATGGAGGCCACGATCAGGCCCACCAGGCCAACGGGCGCGTACCAGATCCAGATGCTGCCCGGCGCGGACAGCCCGTTGATCCAGCCGAAACCGAAGCCGTTGACCCGGCTCATGAGGTACAGCAGGGCCAGGCTGATGCCGGCCGTGAGGGCCCAGAAGACGAACTTGCGCGGCCAGCTGGCGCCCTTGCCAGCCCAGAGCAGGCCGATGAACGGCAGGAAGACGACCGTGATCGGCTTGACCGAGATGGACAGCGTGACCAGCACGATGCCAAGGATGACCCGGCGGGTGGCGCAGTAATACAGGCCGGCCAGGGCAAGGCCGATCATGAGGGCGTCGTTGTGGACGCTGGCGATGAAGTTGGTGAGGAAGAGCGGGTTGGCTGCCGTCAGCCACAGGGCCCGGTTCGGGTTCACGCCGTGCAGCTCGGCCAGTTTTGGCACGTAGATCACGCAGAGGACGACGCCCACGAGTGCGGCCAGCCGGAACAGCATGATGCTGCCTTCGGGGTGCACATTGGTGGCCCAGACCACGAACTGTTCGATCCACAGGAACAGCTGGCCGTACGGGACGGGGGCCTCGGTCCACATCCTGTCGGCGCCCAGCTGGAAGTAGTTCGACAGCGCAGAGATGCCGTTTTCGTAGGGGTTGAAGCCTTCCACCATGAGCCGGCCCTGGCCGATATACGCGTAGACGTCGCGGCTGAACAGCGGGACGGAGAACATCAGCGGCAGGCCCCAGGCCACCGTCGCCTGGAGCGTGGCTTTGCGGGCGCCGGCTCCCCAGACCCGGACGCGCTGGCCGAGCCGCAGCCAGGCGCGGACCAGCAGCATCCCGCCGAAGGCCAGCAGGACAATGGACAGGGCGACGCCAAGGGCCTCGGTGCGCATCCAGATGAACAGCGGAACACGGCGGAGCTCGGACGCGGGGGCGAGCCAGCCGACACCCATCGAACCGATCGTCATGAACAGCGATCCCAGGAACCCGGCAAGGATTGGGGACCGGGGGTTGTCGACGTCGCCAACGGCACCGTCCCCCAATGGGGTGAGCTCAGCCGGGCCGAGCGCAGACCGGCCGGACGCAGAGGGGCGGGACGTGGACGTGCGGGACGTACCGGCAGCCGTTCCCCCCGCCGCAGGCACAGGCGCCGTCATGTCAGGATCGTCCAATCTGTTGTGGGCCATATTTCCGCCCACAGCTAGCCGCATTGTCCGGCCCGGGGCGCCGCGTTGAAGAAATCGGTTGACGAAATAATTCGACGGCCGCGTATCCGAAATCCTAGCACCGGACGGCTCTGTGGCGTCGGAACGGTAGGCTGGGCGGGTGCCTATTACTAACGAACGCATCGTCTGGATTGACTGCGAAATGACCGGCCTGGACACCAAGAATGACGCCCTCATCGAGGTGGCCGCCCTGGTGACAGATTCGGAGCTCAACATCCTGGGTGACGGCGTCGACGTCGTGATCAAGCCTGACGACGCCGCGCTGGCCCAGATGAACGACTTTGTCCGCGACATGCACACCCGGTCCGGTCTTCTTGAGGAGCTCCCGCACGGCAAGACCATGGCCGAAGCGCAGGCAGCGGTGCTCGACTACATCAAGAAATGGGTGCCGGCCCCCCGGAAGGCCCCGCTCGGCGGCAACTCCGTGGGCACCGACCGCGTGTTCCTGGTCCGCGATATGCCCGAAGTGGTGGAGCACCTGCACTACCGGGTCATCGATGTGAGCACCATCAAGGAACTCTCCCGCCGCTGGTTTGCCCGGGCCTACTTCCAGTCCCCCGCCAAGCTGGGCGGGCACCGGGCCCTCGGCGACATCAAGGACTCGATTGACGAACTCCGGTATTACCGCGAGGCCGTGTTTGTCCCGGCGCCGGGCCCGGACAGTGCCACGGCGCAGCGGATCGCCAAACGCGTCATGGACGGCGAGGCAGCCGCCGCCAATCCGGCGCAGTAGCGGCACACTGACGGAAACCAACCGCCGGCACCGCCGCGAAACGTGGCGCAGGAATGTAATCTGCGCCACGTTTCGCGGAAATTTTGGTGAAAATCGCAAAAGTGGCAAAACCACCCCCAAACAACAGGTAAGCTATTTGTCGTTGCCTTTCCAGCCAGCCGGTTCGCCGGAGGGCGCGATACGGCACATGGTGGGCGTAGCTCAGTTGGCAGAGCGCCTGGTTGTGGTCCAGGAGGTCGCGGGTTCAACCCCCGTCGCTCACCCTCATGAAGGACGGCAGTGATTGTCCGACCTTTTCCAAAGGCCGCACCGGATATCCGGTGCGGCCTTTGTTGTCTGTACCGAGTTTTTGACCGTACGGCGCAGTTGTCCCGGGATCTGTCATTGGAAGGAAACGCAGTGAAGCGCAAGCTCTTTGAAGAAGACCACGAGATGTTCCGTGAGATGGCCGCCGAGTTCAACGTGCGCGCGATTGCCCCGCACTACGCGCAGTGGGACGAGGACCACATGATGTCCCGGGAACTGTGGTCGGCGGCCGGCGAGCAGGGCCTGCTGGGCCTCGCCGTGCCGGAAGAGTTCGGCGGCATGGGGATGTCCGACTACCGGTTCCGGGCAGTGCTCGACGAAGAATTCGCCAAGAGCAACCACCTCGCGGTCGGCCTGGCGTTCCACCTCCACGACGACATGGTCCTCCCCCATCTGCTGGCCTACGGCTCCGATGATCTCAAAGCCCGCTGGCTGCCGGGAATGGTCTCCGGCGACAAGGTCACCTCGGTCGCCTGGACCGAACCGGGGGCCGGCTCCGACCTGCGCGGCATCCGCACCAAGGCCGTCCGCGACGGCGACGACTGGCTCATCAGTGGCCAGAAGACGTTTATCGGCAACGGCATCTCCGGTGACGCCTCCCTGGTCCTGGCCCGCACCGACGGTGGCACCGGACGCGGAAACCACGACTCGTTCTCGCTGTTCATGGTCCAGAAGGGCGAGGGCTACAACACCGGTAAACAGCTGGACAAGATGGGCCTCAAAGCCTCCGACACGGCCGAATTGTTCTTCGACAACGTCCGCGTCCCGCACGCCGATCTGGTGGGCGAGGAAGGCAAGGGCCTGCAGTACGCGGCCGAACAGCTCCCCCAGGGCCGTCTGGCGATCGCCGTGGCCAGCTCCGCCGTCGTGCGCGCCATTTACGAGGCGACCGTCCGCTACACGAAGGACCGCAACGCGTTTGGCGAGCGGGTCATCGATTTCCAGAACAGCCGCTTCGAACTCGCGGACATCCTGACGGAGGTCGAGGTCACCGAAACGTACGTGGACCAGGCCATCCTCGCCTTCAACGCGGGGGAACTCGACGCCGCGTCCGCTGCCCGCGCCAAACTGTGGGCGTCCGAGCGCGCCAAGTCCGTTACGGACCGCTGCCTGCAGCTGCATGGCGGTTACGGCTACATCCTGGAATACCCGGTGGCCCAGGCCTACCTCGCCGCCCGGCTGCTGACGATTTTCGGCGGCACCAACGAAATCATGCGCGACGTCGTCGGCCGCACCATTGCCGGCTGAGACGCCGCGTCTCCAACAGCACCCGAGGAACCCCCTGACATGACCGTCCTGCCCATTACGATCTGGGGCGAGCCCGTGCTGCACCGCCGGGCCGCGGAAGTCGAAGTCTTCGACGACGAGCTCCGCACCCTGATCGCCGACATGTTCGAGACCAACGACGCCGCCAACGGCGTCGGGCTGGCCGCTCCCCAGGTGGGGGTCGGCAGTCGGCTCTTCGTGTACAAGTACGACAACGACGACGGCGCCCCGCCCACCGGCGTCGTGGTCAATCCTGTCCTGACGCTTTCCAAGATTTCCGGCGCGCTGCCGGACCCCGACGAGGAAGAGGAAGGCTGCCTGTCCTTCCCGGGCGGCCAGTATCCGCTCAAGCGGGCAGAGTGGGCCAGGGTCCAGGGCTTCGACGGTGACGGGAAGCCGGTGGAATTCGAGGCAACCGGCTGGTTCGCCCGGGTCATCCAGCACGAGTACGACCACCTCGACGGCAAGCTCTACGTGAACCGGCTGATCGACCGCTATTCGCGCAAGGCCATGAAGCAGGCCAAGCGCAGCGGCTGGGGCGTTCCGGGCCTGACCTGGATGCCGGGCGTGGACCCGGACCCGTTCGGCCACTGACGAATTTCCCGCCGGACTGGGCGACCCGGCCGGCTAGCTCCCCGAAGTGCGGTCGACGGCGGCCAGGAGGGCGGCGCCGAGCTCGGCCGGCTTGGTGAACTGCGGCCAGTGGCCGGTGGGCAGGTCCACGTAGTCGACGTCGCGGATCCGTGCGAGCTCCGCCACGTACGGGTGGCCCCCGGCAATCATTTCCCTCAGCGTCGAGGACGGGAATTCGCAGGCGATGACGGTGGCCGGGACCTCGAAACGGCGTTCGTCCTTGAGCTCCTGCCGGTCCTGGGCCACGCCGCGAGGCTGCGGGATGGCGCGGGCGCGGAACATGGCACGCAGGTCCCCGGTCAAGTCGGAGAGGTCCGCATCCTCGAAGAGCTCCCACGGCGGCAGGGGCACGTCGTCGCCGTCGGCCGGGAGTTCGTCATTGATGAGACCACCGTCGGCGAGCGGTCCGCTGTCCACGTAAATTGCCCGGGCCACCCGGTCCGGGCGGGCATCGACGGCGCCGTGGATGATCGCCCCTCCGCCGGAGTGGCCCACCAAGGCCACGGGCGCGTCGAAGGTATCGATCTTCGCCACGACGGCGTCGATGTGGGTGCGCAGGCCGATCCCGGCGCGCGGCGCATCGGCAGATTCAAGGCCCGGCAGTGTCAGCGGGTAGACCTTATGCCCGGCAGCGGTGAGCGGCGGGGTGACGTCCTCCCACGACGAGGCGTCCAACCAGAATCCGGGTACGAGGATGATGTCCATGCCGGTACCCTACCGTTCGAGTACCAACTCCACCACCTGATAGGGGTCTTCACCTGGGACGACGTTGTGCATGGTGATGCGTGCGCCCTGGCCCTCCCCCGGGTGGATGTGGATCTGCCAGCCCCAGTCCGGGCCGGTCGGCGCCGCGAAGGAGCCGCTGAGCCGCAGGACACCGTCCCCGTCCACGGTCCCCGAGAACTGCATCAGTGCCTTGCCCGTGTGCCAGGAGTCCACCCACACCGCAGTGGCGGGCTCCGCGTCGGACGCTCCGCCGGCCAGGAGCAACAGGCCTTCCTGTGGGCTCTCGCCGTCTGACCACGTGTAGGCGACGCTCGCGAAGTGCGCGGCCGTCACTGTGACAGTGGCGGTGGCCGCCGAGTCCTTGTAGTCGTCCGTGGGCATGATCCGCGAGCGGTTTTGTCCCTGCCAGGCGCCAAGCAGCGGCGTTATGTATCGCACAATGTCCATGCTGCAGTCTACTGAGGAAGTCAATTGCGCTCAGTCCTCGGCCGGTTTTTCCAGGCTTGCCGCGAAGTCCGGGACATAGCGGAATAGCTCCCGCGGCGGGCGCGTGTAGTTGACGGCCTTCGGCCGCTCCGGCAAAGTCACCAGCTCTGTCCGTACTTCGCTGTAATCGATGCTGGCGAGTAGGTGGGCGATGAGGTTGATCCTGGCCCGGCGTTTGTCCTCGGCTTCCACGACATACCACGGTGATTCCGCAGTGTCCGTCTGCATGAACATGTCATCCTTGGCCCGCGAGTAGTCTTCCCACCGCAAGATTGCCTCCCGGTCCATCGGTGAGAGCTTCCATTGCCGCATGGGATCATCCAGACGGGATTTGAACCGCCGCTCCTGTTCCGCATGGCTGATCGAGAACCAGTACTTGAAGAGCAGAATGCCGTCCTGAATGAGGAGCCGTTCAAAGACCGGGCACTGCGCCATAAAGCGTTTGTGCTCCGCCGGGGTGCAAAAGCCCATAACGTGTTCGACGCCGGCGCGGTTGTACCAGGAGCGGTCCATCAGGACTATTTCCCCGGCGGCGGGGAGATGCGGCACATAGCGCTGGAAGTACCATTCACCGCGTTCGCGCTCCGTCGGCGCCGGCAACGCTACTATCCGGGCAAACCGCGGATTCAGGTACTCGGTGACCCGCTTGATAGCGCTTCCCTTGCCGGCGGCGTCCCGCCCCTCAAAGATAACCAGAACCCGCGCCCCGGTGCTCCGGACCCACTCCTGCAGGGCAACCAGTTCTGCCTGGAGCCGGAGAAGTTCGGCCTCGTAGATTCCGACGTCGAGCCGAGCCCGCCGCCGTGCGGAGCCCTTCCTGTGACCGGAGTGCCCCTTGCCAGAATCGTCCGTGCGATGTGCCATGGTTTCCGTTCCAGTATTCCGGCGCGAGGTTTGTCCCGCGCCCATTCTCGCCGGGCAGCAGAACGGCAGCAAGGGTCCTCCAGCCCGGAAGCGGCGAGGGGCGGATCCTATGCTTGGGCCACTGAATCCCTGCGACATGCACGAAAGGACGGGACAGGACATAGTGCCGTCACCGCGCAACGATTGTCTGCTGCCCTGGGCACGAGGCGAGGATCCGTTTCATCGCCTCCTTCTCCGCGGGCGTGACCCATAACCGGTAGGCGGCCTTGACGGAAATCTGGCGGGCCACGTAGTGGCAGCGGAAAGCCTTGTTGGGCGGCAGCCAGGTGGCGGCGTCCGAGGCGCTTTTGTCCTGGTTGGCGGGACCGTCGACGGCGATCAGGTTGAGGGGATCGTTGGCCAGGTGTTCGCGCTGCTGCGCGGTGAGCTGCTGGGCGCCCTTTTGCCACGCGTCGCCCAGCGCCACGACGTGGTCGATCTGCACCGCTGCGCTGGTCTCGGCGCCGCGCCGGAACGCGATCATGCGGCCGGTGTAGGGTTCCTGGAACGTGCCGCCGGCCACCTGGCACCGGGAGCCGCTGACGAATTCGGCGGCTTCCAAGTCCCGGCGGAGGATGTCGTTGCGCGTATCGCAGCCGTTGCGGTCGACGTCGAGCCAGGCCTGGCCGAAGGCGCCGCGGTCATAGTTGTCCTTCGCCGACCGGCCCTTGACCGCAAGGGTGTCGAGCGCGCCGGCGGCGCTTCCTTCCGGCACGGCCCGGACTGGGTCCACCGCGTACATCCACCCGCCGGCAAGCACGGGGGCCTCGCTGGGGCCCGGGGTCTGCGGCTCCGCGACGGCAAACTGGCCGGCCGTGAAGAACCAGACCACGGTGCCGAGGAGGGCCAGTCCGGCTGCGGCCAGAAGAACCCACGCCTGGCGGGAGCGGCGCCGGGCGTTGCGAAATTCCGTCCAGGTGACGGTCATGAGGGCGGCCGCTGGCGGCGTTCTGGCTGCACGCCCTGAGCCTACCCGGGCGCTCAGACACCCGGGAGGTTGTCCACAGTGTTGGGGACGGGTGGCGGAACGCCGGGGCTATTGGTCCCGCGTGACCCGTTTCAAGTCTTCGTTGGCCAGATCCAGCAGGTCCTGGAGCTGGCTCACCCGGTCGTCGTTGACTTCACCGGCCCCGCGTTTGACGATGGCGTCGTCCAGCAGCCGCTTCGCTTCCTTCGCGTTGCCCCGTGCGACGTCCAGCGCGTGTTCCAGGGTGGTCTCGTGTTCAAGAGCCGGGTTCTGTTCCATGGCACCATTGTGGTGCCCTTTCCCGGCCGATTCCAGTGCATCGGCCGGGAAAGGAGGAACATGTCCCGGTCAGGGACCTTTGGCCCCGCGGACTAGACCTCTACGGGCAGCCCGGCGGCCTCGAGGATGGAGGCGGCGTCCTTGGCGGGGAAGGACGGCGGGTTGACCCCGGCCATTTCCTCCATGACGCGGACCACCTGGCAGCTGTAGCCGAACTCGTTGTCGTACCAGACGTACAGGACGAGGTTCTTGTCGTTGGAGATGGTGGCCAAGCCGTCAACGATGCCTGCCCGGCGCGAGCCGACGAAGTCCGTGGAGACAACCTCGGGCGAATCGATGTAGTCGATCTGCTTGCGCAGCTCGGAGTGCAGCGACATTTCCCGCAGGTAGTCGTTGACTTCGTCCTTGGTGGTGCCGTTGTCCAGGTTCAGGTTCAGGATGGCCAGCGACACGTCCGGGGTGGGGACGCGGATGGAGCTGCCCGTGAGCTTGCCGAGCAGTTCCGGCAGCGCCTTGGCGACGGCCTTGGCGGCACCAGTCTCGGTGATCACCATGTTCAGCGCGGCAGAGCGTCCACGGCGGTCACCCTTGTGGAAGTTGTCAATCAGGTTCTGGTCGTTGGTGAAGGAGTGGACTGTCTCCACGTGCCCGTGCACCACGCCGTAGCGGTCGTTGATCGCCTTGAGCACCGGGGTGATGGCGTTGGTGGTGCAGGAGGCCGCCGAAACGATCGTGTCCGAGTCGGCGATAGTGCCGTGGTTGATGCCGTGCACGATGTTCTTCAGTTCGCCCTTGCCCGGGGCGGTGAGGAGAACGCGAGCGACGCCCTTGCTCAACAGGTGCTGGGACAGGCCTTCGGCGTCGCGCCAGCGGCCCGTGTTGTCCACGACGAGCGCGTCGTGGATGCCGTAGGCGGTGTAGTCCACCGTGGAAGGGTTGTCCGAGTAGATGACCTGGATCTGGACGCCGTTGGCTGTGATGGTGTCGTTTTCGAGGTCCACCTTGATGGTGCCTTCGAAAGAGCCGTGGACGGAGTCGCGGCGCAGCAGGCTCGCGCGTTTGGCAAGGTCGTTATCGGAACCGCGGCGGACCACAATGGCGCGCAGGCGCAGGCCGTGGCCGCCGCCTGCCTTTTCGATCAGGAGCCGGGCCAGGAGCCGGCCGATGCGGCCGAAGCCGTAGAGGACGACGTCGGTGCTGGTGCGGTCGTCGCCGCCGCGCTTGCCGACAACCTCGGCGAGTTCCTCGCGGAGGAAGGCATCCAGGCTGGCGCCGTCGCCCTCGGCGCGGTACTTCTCGGTGAGGCGGGCAATATCAATGGCCGCTGCGCCGAGGTCCAGCTTGGTCAGGGCCTCCAACAGCGGGGCCGTCTCCTCGAGGCGCAGTTCTTCCTTGCTCATCCGGCGGGCGAAGCGGTGGGCCTTGAGGATATTCATAGTGGACTTGTTGATCAGGCTGCGTCCGTGGATGGAGGTCACCACGTTGTTCTCGCGGTACAGCCGGCCGATCACAGGGATCATGGCCTCGGCGAGCGCCTCACGGCCCATCCACGTATCAAGACAAGAATCTGACGTCTGGCTCACAGAACTACCTTCCTAGAATCCACCCCCTACGTCCTCGTAGGGGGAAGTCGGCCGCCGGAGGGTGTCCGGTACCGGGCACCGGCGGGGATTCGGTCCACCCCGGGCGCCTCATCGAGCGCAAAGAAAAATCCGCCGGCTGCGAACGCAGACCCGGCGGCAGAACTTCTACGTTCACCATCAATTCTACGGGCGGCCCGGCAGGGTGAGGTGCCTTGTTGCGCGTGAAATGACTCACACACCGTCTGGGACGCTGCAGGAACCGGCGAATCCACCGACGCCGGGTGTCGCCCTGCCTGCGTCCTCGAGGATCATGTCCACAGCTTTTTCCGCGATCATGATCGTGGGCGCCTGGGTGTTGGCACTGATCAGGCGGGGCATGATCGAGGAGTCAACCACGCGCAATCCCTCAAGACCATGGACCTTCAGCCGCGGCGAGACGACGGAATCATCGGAGGTTCCCATCGCACAGGTGCCGACCGGATGGTAGGAGGTCCGTCCGTAGGAGCGCACGAAATTCACATACTCGTCACGGGTTTTGACCCTTGAGCCGTCACCGATGTGCTCCGCCTTGATGAACGCTGCCATCGACGGCTGCTCCATGATCTGGCGGCTCTGCCGCACGCCGGCAATCGTCATCTCCAGGTCATAGTCATCCGCGAGGAAATTCGGATCGATGAGCGGTGTCCTTCTGGGATCTGAGGACTCGACGCGAACTGTCCCGCGACTGCGTGGGCGCAGGAAGTACGAGTTCAGCGTCGCCCCGAACCCGGGCCGCAGCGACGCTATGCCCGGCTCCGACCTCGCCGCTGGCAGGAAGTGGAACTGCAGGTCAGGGGTCTTCTCATTCGTGTTGGCGTAGCTGAAGCCACCGGCCTCGACAAGGTTGGACGCGAACGGTCCCGAGCGGAAGGCCAGGTACTCGAGGCCGGCCATGACGGTCGCCGGGCGCACGCGATTGAACCGGTCCAGGCTGTGGTCGTCGGTGAGTTCGTAGATGATGTCCAAGTCCAGGTGGTCCTGCAGGTTCTTCCCGACGCCCGGCAGCGCATGGAGAACGTCGATGCCGGCGGCAGCAAGGTCTGCCGGGTCTCCAATGCCCGAAAGCTGCAGCAACTTCGGAGATCCGAAGGCGCCACTGGCGACGATCACCTCACGCCGTGCGCCGTAGGTTCGTTCCACTCCGCCTTCGATGGCCTGGATGCCGACGGCGCGGCCATTATTGATGACCACCTTTGAGACGGTTACGTTGACTCGAACCGTAAGATTGGGCCGCTGGCGCGCGGGTTTTAGATAGGCAACGGCTGCACTGCACCGTCGGCCGTTCCTGGTGGTGGTCTGGTAGAAGCCGACGCCGAGCTGCTTTGCGCCGTTGAAATCGTTGTTGTAGGGTAGCCCGAACTCCTGGCCCGCCTGCACGAATGCCGCCGAGAGCGTGTGCGGTCGCCGGGGGTCAGAGACGCCCAGAGGCCCTTGAGTTCCGTGGTGGGGCCCTGAAAGTCTGGAGTTTGACTCCGAGCGGACGAAATACTTGGACACCTCGGCGGCGGACCAGCCCTCGCATCCGTAGTCCGCGACCCAACCGTCGTAGTCCTCAGCCACGCCCCGGGTGAAGACCTGGGAGTTGATGGACCCTCCGCCGCCGAGCACGCGGCCTTGAGGGAGCGGGATGCTGCGGCCGTTGCTGTACTTTTGCGGGACGCTGTTGTAATCCCACTGGTACGGGCCTCCCTTTAGTCTCGGGAAGCCCGCGGGCATGTGGATGAAAGGATGGCGGTCGGACCGGCCCGCCTCAAGCAGCAGCACGCGAACTGCTGGGTCTTCACTTAATCTCCCGGCCAGGACGCTGCCGCCTGTGCCACCACCGGCGATGACATAGTCGTATGCTGCGTCATCCGGCACTATGACTCCTCAACCATCGCATGCACCGTCACCTGAAGCGTTCATTGAAGTGTCGGGGCTCGCCGGGATGATGTCAAGCATGCCTCAAGGTTTTCCCAAGCTTGCAACCGTGCAGGCACGCGCCCCCCGGCCGGCACCCTGTGAGGGCCGAATCCCGCTCCGGGCAGGACAGGGTAACCCGGCGGTTTTGGTGGATGGGTTGACCGATACGCCGGGTTCTGTGTTCCCGCGCTGTTGCCGGCGAGGGAGTAGCGGCCATCCATCTACGGACGCCGTTGCCGACGCCCTCCAGCGGCCTACCCGAACACTCGGGCGAGCAGCCCTCAAACGTGTCCTGTCTGGCCTTGCTCCGGGTGGGGTTTACCTAGCCTTCCCGGTCACCCGGGAAGCTGGTGGTCTCTTACACCACCGTTTCACCCTTACCTGCCGTGCGGCCTGTGCAAGCACACGCCGCACGCAGGCGGTCTGTTCTCTGTGGCACTGGCCTGCGGGTTACCCCGAGTGGGCGTTACCCACCACCCTGCTCTGCGGAGCCCGGACGTTCCTCGAGCCACTTGCGTGACGCGCGGCCGCCTGGTCAACCCATCCGCTGTCCATTCTACGTTCTCCCCACGACGCAGCCGCACCGGGTCTTTTGGGGCGGCCGGTGGGAGAATTGGAGCAGGATTCCTGCTAGTCAAGGAAAAGATCCCGATGAACTGGACCGCCATCATCATCTGGCTGCTCGCCATCGTCCTGGTGGTTGTTATCGCCAAGATGTCGATCAAGATTGTGCGCCAGTACGAACTAGGCGTCCTGTTCCGGCTGGGCCGGGTGGTCGCGGTCCGGATGCCCGGGTTGCGGTTCATCATCCCGGTGGTGGACCGGCTTCAGCTGGTGAGCCTGCGGATTGTGACGATGCCGATCCAGTCGCAGGGCATCATCACCCAGGACAACGTCAGCGTCGACATCTCGGCAGTGGCCTATTACCGGGTGATCGACGCCGTGAAGTCCGTTGTGGCGATCGAAGACGTGGCGGCGGCTATCAACCAGATCGCCCAGACCACCCTGCGCAAGGTCGTGGGCCGGCACAGCTTGGACCAGACGCTGTCCGAGACCGAGCACATCAACAGTGACATCCGGAAAATCCTGGACGCCCTGACCCTGGAGTGGGGTGTCGAAGTAACCCTCGTTGAACTCAAGGACATCCAGCTTCCGGAGAGCATGAAGCGGGCGATGGCCCGGCAGGCGGAGGCCGAGCGGGAGAAGCGGGCCAAGATCATCGCGGCCGAAGGAGAGGCGATCGCCGCCGTGGCGCTCGGCGCGGCATCTGACACCATGATGGCCCACCCGGTCGCCCTGCAGCTGCGGAATCTCCAGTCCCTCGTGGAGATCGGGGTGGACAAGAACTCAACCGTCGTCTTCCCGGCGCCCCTGATGAGCACCATCGCCGAACTGGCCGCCTTCCTGGCCCGCGAGGACCATGTGGCCCGGACAGCGATGTCGGCGGCTGCACCCGCAGCGACGCCGGCGGAATCACCGGCGTCACCGATCAAGGCCGCGTAACGCCCGGACCGGCGCGCCTATTACCGGCGCGCCTATTATCGAGGGATGGACAAGTCTGCCCTGACCCGGCGCCGGCTGCTTGAGCTGGCAGGAATCGGCCTTGGCGCGTCCGCCCTCACAGCCTGCACTGACGGCATAGCGCCTCCCGAGAGCTCCCCGCCCGCGCCGGCAAGCCCGACGGCGACAGCTCTGCCGGCTCCCGCCGCCCCGTTGACAGTCCGGACCAGAACAGGTTCATTCGTCTCGGCTTTCCGCCCCGGGATCGCCAGCCATTGGTCGCTGGCTGCACCCGAATTGCCGCCCGGCGGCGTGCCGCCCGAATTGCCCGTGGCGGTGTTTCTTCACGGACTGGGCGGCAGCCACACCGTCCTGCTGGAGGATATGGCGGCCCATGAGGCCCTCCAGGGGCACCTGGACGCCGGTGGGGCGCCGTTCGCGATCGCTGCGGTGGACGGCGGAAACACGTGGTGGCACCCCCGCGCCGACGGCAGCGACACCCAGTCGTTGCTGGTGAAGGAGTTTGTTCCGTTCCTGGGCGGCCAGGGCTACGACCTTGGCAGGATCGGCCTCTTCGGCATCTCTATGGGAGGCTTCGGCGCCCTCCTGCTGGCCTCGCAGGGCCGGCTGCCCGGAGTCCGCGCCGTCGCGGCCATGAGCCCGGCGGTCTGGGACCACTACGACCCACGACAGGAATCCGCTTTCGACGGCCCGGCCGACTTCGCGGCCCATGATGTGTTCGCGCTCCGGCCCCGACTCGCGGCCGTGCCCATGCGGATTGATTGCGGCACCGGGGACGAGCTTGCCGCCACGGTCCGTGCCTACCGCGCAGGACTGCCGGGCGATGTCGAGGGGAGTTTCCGGCCGGGCGGCCACGACTACAGCTACTGGCGGTCCGTCCTGCCCGAGGTGCTGTCATTTCTGGGCTACCACCTCGCCTGAACCCTCCGCCGCCGGCCCCGGACTGCGGCACCCGCGGCCCCCGCCGCCGGTAAGATCGTACGGTGCTAATTCTGCTGCCGCCCTCCGAGGGCAAGACTCCCGCTGTGGGCGGGGACGCCGCCGACTGGAGCGCCTTGAGCTTTCCCGCCCTCAACAGCTCCCGGGCCAGGGTCCTGGACGCCCTCGGCACCGTCAGCGCCCACGAGGACGCCCTGGCGCTGCTGGGCGTCGGCGCCTCGCTGAGTTCCGACGTCGAACGCAACACCCGCCTGCACGCGGAACCTGCCGCCCCGGCCCACCAGGTGTATTCCGGGGTGCTCTTCGACGCCCTCGGCTACGACTCCCTGACCCCGGCGCAGCGGAAGAAGGCCGACGCTTCGGTGCTGGTGGTGTCCGCCCTGTGGGGCGCCATCCGCTTCGCCGACCGCGTACCGGCCTACCGCCTCTCGATGGGGATCTCGCTGCCCGACGTCGGACGGCTGGCCTCGTTCTGGAAGCCGCAACTGGGCGACGCCCTGGCGGCGGTCACTGCGGGTGAGCTGTTAGTGGACTGCCGGTCCAGCACCTACGCCGCGGCCTGGACTCCCCCGCCGGAGCAGACAGTGGCCGTGAACGTCTTCACCGAGACCGCCGGCGTGCGCAAGGTGGTCAGCCACTTTGCCAAGCACACCCGGGGCGAGCTGGCACGGCATTTGCTCAGCCGCAGGGGCAAGGCTCCCCAAACCCCGGCGCAGCTGCAGAAGGCGGCGGCGGAGAAGTGGGTTGCCGAACTCGTTGAGGGCACGGCCCGGAAGCCGCACACCCTCAACATCATCCTGCCGGGCTAGGAACCGGCTAGGCCCACTCGGCCGAGCGGACCAGGATGCAGCCGGAGTCCGGGCAGAACACGATGTCGTCCTCAGCCGCGGCCTTGATCTCGGCCAGGTCGCCGGGGCTGAGGTGCATGCCGGAGCCTTCCGAGGTGCCGTGGAAGAGCCGGGCAGCGCCGACGCCGCGCTTGGCCAGGGTCTTCTCGTAGACGGCAAGCATCCCGGCGTCGAGTCCGGCGGCGAACTCGGCACGCCGCCCGCGCACCACAGTGGCTTCGGCAGCAATCTCGGCCAGCTGCCCGTCCAGCTCGGCACGGATGGAGCCGAAGGAGCCCTGGATGTCGTCCACGATCTGCTGCTGTGCCCCCTGGCGGGCGCGGAGCGAGTCGAGCCGTTCGAGGACTTCGAGCTCGACGTCCTCGAGGTCCGAGCGGCGCTTGTTCAGGGAGACGAGGTCGCGCTGCAGGGCAACGAGATCCTTGGACAGGCCGGTGCCGCTGTTGAGCCGCGCCTCGTCGCGTTCGATCCGGGAGGCAACCTGCTCGACGTCGGCCTCTGAGCGCTTGAGCTCGAGCTCGGCGTCGTGGACGGCCACCTTCGCGGCGCCAAGTTCACCGTTGGCCACGCTGAGCGCGGCTTCCAGGTCGGTGATCCGGGAGTCACTTTCAAGGCTTCGTCGGCGGTTGGACAAGGACTTGAGCTTGGCATCGAGTCCCTGCAATTCGAGCAACTTCAACTGTTCCGCCGGTGCTGCCTTGGCCACTATTTACCTCCGCTAAATCCAAACCGGCCGAAGCCGGGCACCGTATCGGCGCTCCCTAGACTCTAGTCCCCGCCCGGAGTCAGAATGAAGTCCCACGGGTCGCTGTTGGTGGTACTGACCCGGATCTCGACGTCGTGGCCCTGGTCGGCGAGCACATTGCCCAGCGCTTCGGCGGCCGCAGGCAGCCAGAGCCATTCGCTGGCGAAGTGGGAGACGTCGATCAGGTACGGCCGGTCGTTGACCGCCGCCTCCCGGGCTTCCGAGGCCGGGTGGTGCCTCAGGTCCGCCGTCACGTAGACGTCCGCGTTGCTCGCCCGCACCTCGCCGAAGAGGGAATCCCCGGCGCCACCGCAGACAGCCACCCGCCGGATCAGCCCGTCCCGGTCACCCGATACCCGGACGCCGCCGGCCACAGAGGGCAGGATGCCGAACACGCGGGCGGCGAAATCACCCAGCGTCAGGACCTCTTCGAGGTCGCCGACGCGGCCGATGCCTTCCTCGGGGAGACCGTTCGCCGCGGGAGTCAGCGGGGCCACGTTCTGCAGGCCCAGCGCGTCAGCAAGGACGTCGGAGACGCCCCCGACGGCGGAGTCACCGTTGGTGTGCACGGTCATCAGCGCGGTCCTGGACTCGATGAGGCGGTGCACGGCTTTGCCCTTGGCCGTGTTCGCCGCGACGGACGTCACGCCTTTGAGCAGCAGCGGATGGTGCGTGATCAGCAGCTCGGCACCGAAGTCGATGGCTTCCTCGATCACATCGGTCGTCGGATCGACCGCGAACATGACCCTGTGCACCTCGGCGTTCGGGTGGCCCGCCACGAGGCCCACCTCGTCCCAGTCCTCGGCCAGCGATTCAGGCCAGAGCTCCTCCACCGCCAGCTGGATCATGCCCAGCGTCGCGGCGCCCGAGGCCTCCCCTGTGCCGGCATCGCCGTCGACGGCGGCAGCAGCGCGGTCGGATTCCGCTGAAACATCGGTGTTCACAGGTTCCATACCCCCATTTTTACCCTATCCGCGGGCGGCACTGTCACTCGTAACACTCTCGTAAGGTGGGTGGGGAATCATCGGGGCCCTCGAACCATTGAAGAGATCATGAGAACTTTTGTCCTCGGCGGAGGCTGCTTTTGGTGCCTCGACGCCGTCTACCAGAAAACCAAGGGCGTCAGCTCGGTCGTCTCGGGCTACACCGGAGGCCATGAACACAACCCCGACTACTACTCTGTGTGCTCCGGGACCACAGGCCATGCCGAGGTGGTGGCGGTGACGTTCGACGAGGACGTCATTCCCGCGGAGGTCATCCTGGACATGTTCTTCGTCCTCCACGACCCCACCACACTGAACCGGCAGGGCTACGACGTCGGGACCCAGTACCGGTCCTCGATGTTCTACGAGACCACCGAGGAAAAGATCCTGTTCGAGGAGGCGATCGAACGGAACCAGGCCCTGTGGCGGCACCCGATCGTCACCGAGGTCAGCCGGCTGCCGAAGTTCCATGTGGCCGAGGAAATCCACCAGGACTTCTTCGCCAAGTACCCCGAGGAGGGCTACTGCCAGGTCATCATCAACCCGAAGCTGGCCAAGGCGAGGAAATATTACTCTGCATGGCTTAATGCTTAGCTAGGGCCTGCAGGCGCTCGTTAGGCTGACCTCAGTCAACCCTCTTCAAAGACAGGCATACATACATGGCACCGATCTATGACGATGTAACCCAGCTGGTGGGCGGAACTCCGCTGGTCCGGCTGAACCGGCTGACCGAAGGTCTTGACGCCACCGTGGCCGTCAAGCTGGAGTTCTACAACCCGGCCAACAGCGTCAAGGACCGGATCGGCGTCGCCATCATTGATGCTGCCGAGAAGTCCGGTGCCCTCAGGCCCGGCGGCACCATTGTCGAAGGCACGTCCGGCAACACCGGAATCGCCCTGGCCATGGTGGGCGCGGCCCGCGGCTACAGGGTCATCCTGACCATGCCGGAAACCATGTCCACCGAGCGCCGGGTCATGCTGCGCGCGTACGGTGCCGAAATTGTCCTGACCCCCGGCTCCGAGGGCATGCGCGGAGCCGTGGAGAAGGCCCAGGAGATCGTGGCCAACACGGAGAACTCCATCTGGGCCCAGCAGTTCGCCAACGAGGCCAACCCGGAGGTCCACCGCCGCACCACGGCCGAGGAAATCTGGACGGACACCGACGGCAAGGTGGACATCTTCGTCGCCGGCGTCGGCACCGGCGGCACCGTCACCGGCGTCGGGCAGGTCCTGAAGGAACGCAAGCCGGACGTCCAGATCGTCGCCGTTGAGCCGAAGGACTCCGCCATCCTCAACGGCGGCGCCCCGGGCCCGCACAAGATCCAGGGCCTCGGCGCGAACTTCGTCCCGGAAATCCTGGACACCAACGTCTACGACGAGGTCATCGACGCCACGCTGGAAGATTCCGTCCGCGTCGCCCGCGATCTCGGCATCAAGGAAGGCATCCTGGGCGGCATCTCCTCCGGCGCCATCGTCTGGGCGGCCCTGGAGCTAGCCAAGCGCCCGGAGAACGCCGGTAAACTCATTGTTGCTGTGGTTTGCGACTTTGGTGAGCGCTACATCTCC
The DNA here is from genome assembly GCF_040676555.1 of Arthrobacter sp. LAR12-1-1.1. Taxonomy (NCBI): domain Bacteria; kingdom Bacillati; phylum Actinomycetota; class Actinomycetes; order Micrococcales; family Micrococcaceae; genus Arthrobacter; species Arthrobacter sp. LAR12-1-1.1. The sequence goes on from NZ_JBEGIG010000003.1 coordinate 98,022, forward strand.
ACCGTGCTGTACGACGACATCCGCGGCTAAGTACCTGCCGCTGTCCCACAATTCCCCAGAAAGGTCTTTGTGAGCTTCTTCGCAAGACTGAAGGAAGACCTCGACGCCGCCCGGTCCCACGACCCGGCGGCTCGAGGTTCTTTTGAGAACTTCTTCGCCTATTCCGGCCTGCACGCGATCTGGTTCCACCGCCTGACGCACCGGCTGTGGCAAAACCCGGCCCTGCGGTTCCCGGCGCGGCTCATCTCCCAGCTCGCCCGGTTCCTCACGGGCATCGAGATCCACCCCGGCGCGACCATCGGCCGGCGCTTCTTCATCGACCACGGCATGGGCGTGGTCATCGGCGAGACCGCCGAGATCGGCGAGGACGTCATGATCTACCACGGCGTGACCCTCGGCGGCCGCTCGCTGGCCAAGATCAAACGCCACCCCACCATCGAGGACCGCGTGGTGATCGGCGCCGGGGCCAAGATCCTGGGCCCCATTACTATCGGCCGGGACAGCGCCGTCGGCGCCAACGCCGTGGTGGTCAAGGATGCCCCGGCGGAATCAATCGTCACCGGCGTGCCGGCTACGTGGCGTCACCGCGATGCGCAGCGCGAGACCAAGCCCGCCGTCGACCCGGCCGAATACCTGATCGATTACCACATCTAGACCCAATACCGGATCTGGGCGGTCCTACCCGGGGAACCGCTTGTAGATGTTCCACAGGACGGCGTCGAACACACGGTCCGGCAGCAGGTGGCGCAGCATCAGGATCCCCCGGGCGCTGGCACCCACCGGGTACCGGGTCTTGGGGCGCCGTGCCGTCGCCGCGTGCAGGATCGCCTCGGCCGCGAGCTCCGGCCGCGCCGACGTTGCAGCGTTGTCCGTGGTGGCCAGGGCAGCCGCCACCACCTTGGCCTGGGCCCCGTACGGGCCACTCCCGGAGCTGGCCAGCAGCCCCTGCGCCGCAATGGCGCCCCACTCGGACTGCGTCCCGGCGGGCTCGATGATGGCCACATCAATCCCGTGCGGCTTAAGCTCGAGCCGCAGCGAATCACTCAGGCCTTCCACCGCAAACTTCGTCGCGTGGTACCAGGCGCCCAGCGGCTCGTACATTTTGCCGCCGATCGATGAGATGTTGATGATCCGGCCCGCCCGCGCGGCCCGCATGGCGGGGATCACGAGCTGCGTCATGCGCGCCAGCCCGAAGACGTTCACGTCGAACTGCCGTCGCCCCTCGGCCAGCTCCACCTCCTCGAGCGAACCGTACGTCCCGTAGCCGGCGTTGTTGACCAGGACGTCGATCCGGCCGTGCGCGGCCAGCACTTCCCCGACGGCGGCGCCCATCGAGTCCTCATCCGTCACGTCCAGGGCCATCACCTTGACGCCGGAGGCTTTCAACGGCTCCATCTTCTCCACCCGGCGGGCACCGGCATAGACGGTGAAGCCGGCCGCGGCGAGCTTCTTCGCGGTGGCAAAGCCGATCCCGGTGGACGCACCGGTGACAAGCGCTACGGGCTGGGGCATGTGCAGAACTCCTTGGGCGCTGAACTCCTTGGGTAGGAGCGGCCGGATACACGGACGGCCGGCGCCTCCCAGAGTATCTGGAAGGTGCCGGCCGTCCGTGGTGCGGCTAGTGGGTGTCGACTGCCTCGATCTCGGACTTGTCCTCGCCCCAAAGGGTGTGGAACGTGCCCTCGGCATCGACGCGGCCGTAGGTGTGCGCACCGAAGAGGTCGCGCTGGCCCTGGATGACGGCGGCCGGCAGGCGCTTGCGGCGCAGGCCGTCGTAGTAGGCCAGCGAGGAGGAGAACACCGGCACCGGGATGCCGAGCTGCACGGCGGTGGACACTACCCGGCGCCAGGCCGGGAGGACCTCGGCGATCGCCTTGGTGAACGCCGGGGCGAAGAGCAGGTTGGCCGGCTTCTCCGCCGCGGCGTAGGCCTTGGTGATCTCCTTGAGCAGCTCGGCGCGGATGATGCAGCCGCCGCGCCACAGCGAGGCGATTTCATCCAGCTTCAGGTCCCAGCCGTATTCCTTGGCCGCGGAGGTGAGCATGTCCAGCCCCTGGGCGTAGGAAACCAGCTTCGAGGCGTAGAGCGCCTGGCGGACGTCTTCGACAAAGCTCTCGGGGACCTCGACGGCGGCCTCGCCGCCGGCGAGCAGTTCCTGGGCCAGCACGCGCTGCTCCGCCTGCGAGGACAGGGCCCGGGCAAAGACCGACTCTGCGATGCCCGAGGTCGGGGAGCCGAGCTCGAGCGCGGAGATGACCGTCCAGCGGCCGGTGCCCTTCTGGCCGGCAGCATCCACCACGACGTCGACGAACGGCTTGCCGGTCTTCGCATCGACGTGGCCGAGGACCTCGGCGGAGATTTCGATCAGGAAGGAGGCGAGGTCGCCCTTGTTCCACTCTTCGAAGATCTTGGCCTGCTCGGCCGGTTCGATCCCGGCGCCGGAGCGCAGGAGGTCGAAGGCCTCGCCGATGACCTGCATGTCGGCGTATTCGATGCCGTTGTGGACCATCTTGACGAAGTGGCCGGCGCCGTCGGTGCCGATCCAGGCGCAGCAGGGCTGGCCGTCGACGTGGGCGGCGATCTTTTCCAGCAGCGGGCCAAGCGCGTCGTAGGACTCCTTGGAACCGCCCGGCATGATCGAGGGGCCGTTGAGGGCACCCTCCTCGCCACCGGAGACGCCGATGCCGACGAAGTGCAGGTCCTTCTTGGCGAGCGCGGCCTCGCGGCGGCGGGTGTCCTCGTAGTGCGAGTTGCCGGCGTCGATGATGATGTCGCCCGCCTCCAGGAGCGGCTCAAGCTGCTCGATCACGGAATCGACCGGCTTGCCGGCCTTGACCATGATCAGCACGCGGCGCGGCTTTTCCAGCGAATCAACGAGTTCCTGGAGGGTTTCCGTGCGGACGAAGTCGCCCTCATCGCCGTACTTGGCGAGCAGGGTGTCTGTCTTTTCCACCGACCGGTTGTGCAGGGCAACGGTGAAGCCGTTCCGGGCCAGGTTGCGTGCGAGGTTGGCCCCCATCACCGCGAGGCCGGTAACACCGATGTGTGCTGACATCAAAACTCCAATTCATTTCTGTGCACCATGATTTCTGTAGACCATGGATGCACGGCGGTTCATCTAAGACGTTCATCTAGGACTCGGGCAGGTGCGCCGCAGAGGGCGGAACCCGCTCTTGAGAATTTGTGGCTGTCCATAAACCATATGTATTTCCGCGGGCTGCGGGAAAGCAGCGCCCACGTAGCGGAATACTGTGCGTCATAAACAGTCTATGATCACCGGCGCCCGCCCCGCCGGTCGGCCTGGACCAGGCCCGCCGCATTATGCTTACGACTATGTCAACCAGTCTCCATCATCGTGCCATTGAGCACCTCGGAACCCGGATCGTGGCCGGCGAGCTGCCGCCCGGGCACGTCATGCTTGCCGAGCACCTTGAGGACGAACTCAAGGTCTCCCGTTCGGTGGTCCGGGAGGCGGTCCGCGTTCTCCAGTCCCTGGGCCTGGTTGAGACCATCAAGCGCGTCGGCATCCGGGTGCTGCCCTCCAGCCGCTGGAACCCGTTCGATCCGCTCGTGATCCGCTGGCGCCTGGCCGGCGAGGGCCGTGGCGCCCAGCTGCGTTCCCTGGCCGAGCTCCGCACCGCCGTCGAGCCGGTGGCCGCCGAGCTGGCAGCGGCCAACGCCCCCGAGGAGCTCCGCCAGGAGCTCGTGGAGATCTCGCACGCCATGCGCGACGCCGGCCAGGCCGGGGACGTTCCCCGGTTCCTCGAACTGGACATCCTGTTCCATTCGCTGTTGCTGACCGGCTCCGGCAACGAGATGTTCGCCAACATGGTGGGCCAGGTGACCGAAACCCTGACCGGCCGCACCATCCACGGCCTGATGCCGGACCACCCGCGGGAGACGGCGCTGCAGTGGCACGTAGAGGTCGCCGAAGCCATCGCCGCCGGGGATGCCGCCGCCGCGCGCGAGGCCTCGAACCGGATCATGCGGGAGACCATCTCGGAGATGGAGCCGAGCTGGAAGAACCAGCCGCGGGTGTTTGTCCCGGTCGAGCGGCACTAGCGCGCCACTGGCGGACCGGGCCTCGACGACGGCGCCGCGCCTCACGCCGGCCGGGCGCCTCACGCCGGGGCCGGCCGGAAGTCCAGCAGGACCTTCCCGGAAACAGCCGCGTTCCTGGCGACGTCGAACGCTTCCAGTCCGCGGTCCAGCGTAAAGGCGTGGGTGACCACGGGATCCACCAGCAGGGATCCGTCGGCCAGCGCACCGAGAACCTCATCGATTTCGTCGTTGAAGCGGAACGAGCCCACCAGCTCCAGCTCGCGCGTGATGGCCAGGGAGATCAGCACGGGCTGCGGGCCGGAGGGCAGGAGCCCCACCATGACCACCCTGCCGCCGCGGACCGCGCCCTTGATCGCCGAGGCCAGCCCCTGGTGGCTGCCTGAGGACTCGATGACGATGTCCGCCTCCACCGCCGCGATCGCCGCGGCGGCGTCCCCCTTGAGGACGGCGTCCGCTCCCACGGCACGGGCAATTTCCAGCGGCCGCTCATGCATGTCCACGGCCACGATCCGCCGAGCACCGGCGCGCTTGAGGACGGCCACCGCCAGGGCGCCGATGGGGCCGCTGCCGATCACCAGCGCCGTCTTTCCCGCCACATCCCCGGCGCGCGACACGGCGTGCCAGGCTACGCTGGCCGGCTCAGCCAGTGCGGCAGTCCTCAGCTCGAGGCCGGCCGGCAAGGGCCGGAGCATCCGTGCCGGCAGGTTCACATACCGGCTGAACGCGCCGTCCGTGTGCGGAAAGCGTGCTGCGCTGCCCAGGTAGGTGCAGCCCGGCGAAAGATTGGGGCGGTCCCCGGGGTACCGGGCGCCGCCCGGGCCCGGTGTGGCGGGATGCACCGCCACGGCCGTGCCCGCCGCGGGCCCGGTCCCGTCCGAGGCGGCGCGGATGACGGTTCCCACGATCTCGTGGCCCAGGACCAGAGGTGCCTTGAGGATGGACTCCCCCGCGGCGCCGTGCAGCCAGTAGTGCAGGTCGGATCCGCAGATGCCGCCGAAGGCCACTTCGATGACGGCTTCATCGGACGCAGGCGCGGGCACGGGAATGTCCTCGATCCGCAGATCGCCGGCCGCGTGGGCCACCACTGCGGCGGCCGTGGCCGGAAGTCCTGCCACGCCGCGCATCAGACCACCACCGTCATTCCGCCGTCGATGAAGATCGTCTGGCCATTGACGAAATTTGAGCCGTCGGAGGCCAGCCACACCGCGGGGCCGGCCAGGTCCTGCACGGTCCCCCACCGGTGCGCGGGGGTCCGGCCCAGGATCCAGGAGTTGAACGCCTCGTCATCGACGAGGTTCTGCGTCATCTCGGTGTGGATGTAGCCCGGCGCGATGCCGTTGATCTGCAGGCCCGAGGCCGCCCATTCCGCGGTCATGGCGCGGGTCAGGTTCCGCAGGCCGCCCTTGGCCGCAATGTAGGGGGCGATGGTCGGGCGTGCCAGGTCGGTCTGGACCGAGCAGATGTTGATGATCTTGCCCCGGCCGCGGGGAATCATGTGCCGGGCCGCTTCCCGCCCCACCAGGAAGGCACTGGTCAGGTCCGTGGAGATCACCCGCTCCCAGTCCGCGACGTCGAGCTCCAGCATCGGCACGCGGTGCTGGATGCCGGCGTTGTTCACCAGGATCTCCAGCGGCCCCACGTTTTCCTCGACCCAGGCGACGCCCCGGGCGGCCTCGGAGTCGCTGGTGACGTCGAAGGCGCAGCTGTGCACACGGCCCGGCGGGTAGTCCGCGGCCATCGCGGCCTCGGCGGCCTTGAGCCGCTCGGGGTTGATGCCGTTGAGCACCACGGTGGCGCCGGCGTCGGCCAGGGCCCGGGCCAGGGCGTTGCCGATCCCCCGGCTGGAACCGGTGACCAGTGCGGTCCGGCCTGTCAGGTCAAAAAGTCCATTCATGGTTCGCTGATCCTCAATTGGTCTTTGCTGCTGGGTTTTCACGTGTGTCGTCACTGAGATTGGAGATGGTTTGCCGCACGACGGCGAGGTCCCGGTCCCCGAGCCCCTGGCGCTTGAGCTCCGCGTAGAGCTCGACGCCGGCGGCCGCCATCGGTACTGCGGCACCGGCCGTGGCGGCGCTGTCGAGCACGAAGGACAGGTCCTTGTGCATGAACTTGGCCGGTCCGGTGGGCTCGTAGTCCTTCGCGGCGAGCCGCGGCCCCACGATGTCCAGGACCCGGCTGCCGGCCAGTCCGCCCGCGAGCACCTCGTAGAGCGCGGATACGTCCATGCCGGAGCGTTCGGCGAGCTCCGCGGCCTCGGCGAGCGCCGCCGTCGTGGTTCCTACGATCAGCTGGTTGCAGGCCTTGGCGAGCGACCCCGAGCCCACTGGACCCAGCCGGCGCACGGTGCTGCCCATCGCGCTGAAGAGCGGCAGGAGCCGCCGGAAGTCGGCTTCGCTGGCGCCGGCCATGATGGCGAGTGTTCCGTCCACCGCACCTCTCGTGCCGCCGCTGACAGGCGCATCGACGACGACGGCGTTGCCTCCGCTCGCCTCAGCGACCCGTTTCCCGAAGTCCTGCACCCCAGACGGCGAGACGCTGCTCATCACCACCACGGCGGTTCCGGGGGCGGGCGGCTTCGCGGCCCAGCCGGCCAGGAGCGCGGCGCTGGCAGCCTCAATGTCGGACAGATCCGGGAGCATGAAGACAATCACCGGCTGGTCGCGGAGCGCCTCGACTGCTGCCACGCGGGATCCGCCGAGGGCCTCGAAGGCGTCCAGGGCCGCCGGCGAACGGTTCCAGGCACTGACGGCCCACCCTGCCGCGAGGAGGTTGGCGGCCATGGGCGCCCCCATCAGTCCCAGGCCGACAAACCCGGCTTCTTTGCGGTCCATGTCCATGTTGCCTCACTCCGTCGTGGTAAATCTGTCGTGGTGAATCTCTGCCGTAGTCAATATTGGAAATCTGTTCAGCATTCTAGCCTCCATTCAGTATGATGAACACTATGACGACCAAAACCACCGTCGCGATCGCCGTCCCGCTCGAAGCAGAGCATGTGGAACGCATCCGCGCCGTAGATCCTTCCGTGACCGTCCTCTACGACCCCGAGCTTTTGCCGCCGGAACGCTTTCCCGCAGACCATTCGGGAGATCCGGACTTCCGCCGGACGCCGGAGCAGGAAGAGCGCTACTGGGACATGCTCAACAAGGCTCAGGTCCTGTACGGGCTCCCCAACGAGAGCCCCGCGGGCCTTGCCCGGATCGCCGGCAGCAATCCCCGCCTTGAGTGGATCCACGCCATGGCGGCCGGCGCCGGCGGTGCTGTGAAGGCATCGGGGCTGGACGCCGCAACGCTGCAAAAGTTCAAGGTCACCACCTCGGCCGGCGTGCACGCCCTGCCGCTCGCCGAGTTTGCCGCCCTCGGCATCCTCAACGGCTTCAAGCGCAGCGCGGAACTGGCACAGGACCAGGCCGCCAAGCTCTGGCCCGAGCTCCGCACCCCCACCCGCCTGGTCAACGGCTCCCGCCTGGTGGTCACCGGACTGGGCGAGATCGGGCTCGAGACCGCACGGATCGCCCGCGCCCTGGGCATGAGCGTCAGCGGCACCAAGCGGACCGTGGAGTCCATCGACGGGATCGAGGTGGTCACGGACAACGACGGCCTCGCCGGCCTGCTCGGCACCGCGGACGCCGTCGTCAACACCCTTCCCGGCACGCCCACCACCGAGAAGCTCTTCGGCCGCGACGTCTTCGCTGCCATGAAGCCCGGAACGGTCTTCGTGAACGTGGGCCGCGGCACCGTGGTGGATGAAGAGGCGCTCCGGGAGGCGCTCGGGAACGGCCAGGTCTCCTACGCCTGCCTGGACGTGTTTGCCGTGGAGCCGCTCCCGCAGGACAGCCCGCTGTGGACCCACCCCAGGGTGATGGTGTCCCCGCACACCTCGGCCCTCAGCGCAGCCGAAAACCGGCTGATCGCCGAACGCTTCTGCAGCAACCTGCGGACCTACCTCGACGGCGGCGAACTCCCCCACGTCGTGGACACGGTGCACTTCTACTGAGTCGGCTCTTTCCCCATCCTGCGGCCCCCGCCGCAGCGCACGCCAGGCGGTCCCTCCGGAAACGGAGGGGCCGCCCTTTGCGTTGATGCAGGGCATGCGCGTCCTGCCTGGCGACTCGCATTCCCGCCTGGCGAGGCGGGTTCCGGCCAGCGACGCGCATAGTGCCCGGCGACGCGGGTATTCGGAAGCGCTGGGTATTTTGCGCGTCGCCAGGCGTTTCCCGTGTCGCATAAAAGGCCGTGGCCCCTTCCTGAGTGGAAGGAGCCACAGCCTGCGGTCCCGCGCACGGCGGGTTGATAGGGGCGGGTGCGCCTAGCGCGCATCTTCCGTGAGGAGCAGGTCGCGTCCCACCGTCTCGGGCGTGAAGAAGGTGGTGACAAACGAGATCAGGGCAAGGACCAGCGAGTAGATGGCGAGAACCAGCCAGGAGTGATCCGTCACAGCCAGGAGCGCGGCACCCACCAGCGGAACGAGTCCGCCGGCCATGACTGCGGAGAGTTCACGGCTCATGGCCACCCCGGTGAAGCGGTAGCGCGACCCGAAGAGTTCGGGCAGGAGCGGGCACTGCGGGCCCAGCATGGACTGAACGCCGAGGGCGATGCCAACCACCATGACTATCCAGACAAGCGTGACATTGCCCAGCGTCACCAGGTAGAAGGCAGGCAGGGCGATGACGGCCTGGAACAGCGCACCGTAGCGGTAGACGGGCACGCGGCCGAACCTGTCGGACAGCGCACCGAACGTGATCACCATAACGGCGGCGAAGCCGGCGGCAATGAGCAGGCCGACCGGTCCGATGAACTTGTCGCCGGGGAAGACTCCGTCCTTGGCGGCCAGGAAGGCAATCAGCAGGGCGGAGTAGATCGAGGAGTTCCCGTTTTCGCCCATCCGCAGGCCAATACCTATCAGCGTGTTCTTCTTGGAGTGCTTCCACAGCTGGCCGATGGGGTTCTTGGCGACATTCTTGTGCTTCTCCAGCTCCTGGAAGACGGGCGTTTCCTTCAGCCGGAGCCGAATGAAGAGAGCCACTAAAATCAGGAACACACTGGCCAGGAAAGGCACCCGCCACAGCCAGCCCTCCAGCGTGGCCTTGTCAGCCATGGCAATCAGGGCAAACGTGCCGGCGCCAAGCAAGGTGCCCAGCTGGATGCCGACGAACGGAAGCGCGGCGAAGAAGCCACGACGGCGACGCGGTGCGACTTCTGAGATCAGCGTGGTGGCGCCGGCCTGTTCCGCGCCGGCGCCCAATCCCTGCAGGATGCGCAGCGTCACCAGCAGAACGGCGCCAAGCATGCCCGCCTGTTCATAGGTCGGCAACAGGCCGATGGCAAAGCTGGCGGACCCCATCAGGGTGATGGTGAGGATGAGGACCATTTTGCGGCCGAACCGGTCCCCGATGTAGCCGAAGACCATTCCGCCGAAGGGCCGGGCCGCGAAGCCTACGCCGTATGTGGCGAAGGATGCGATCAGCGCCCCGTCTTCGCCGAGCGGCTTGAAGAACAGCGGGCCGAAGATCAGGGCCGAAGCCAGGCCGTAGATGTAGAAGTCGTAGTACTCCAGCGCGGAGCCCACGGAGCTGGCAAGCGTAGCCCGTCGCAGCTGTTCCGGATCGACGACGGCGCCGTCCGCTTCAGCGAGCGGTGTATTAGTACTAGTTGTCACAAGCACTCCCTCAAGAACACTCCAGACCCCCGTTGGTCTGGTGGGATGTGAGCAACCCCCGAAGAGTCGATCACCATACTGAACAGCGTACAGCATGGTGATCGACTAGCCAATGAATAATCAGACTTATTCTTGGCAACCCGGGACGAGCCGACGGAACGGGGCTAGCCCATGGGATTGCCCAGGGACCGGGCAAGGTCCTGGAGTTCCTTGACCATCATGGCGCCCTGCTCCTGCGAGTAGGTCGCCTTCAGCGCGGTGACTGAGAGGCCAAGGCTGGGACCGTGCGCGCCGCGCGTCGGGACAGCCACGGCCAGGCACACGACGCCCGTGGTGGATTCCTCGTCCTCGAACGCATACCCCTGCTCCCGGATGACATCGAGCTGCGCCTTGAGCTCGGCTCCGGTGCGCAGCGACTTCGGCGTCAGGACCGGCAGTTCGGCGTCGTCCGGAAACATCTCGTCGACGTCATGGTCATGCAGCCGCGCTATCAGGGCTTTGCCCACGGCGCAGAGGGAGACCGGCATCTTGTCGCCAATGTTGGACGTCAGGCGTACCGCGGGGTGCCCTTCATAGCGGGCAAGATAAATGACATTTGTTCCGTCCAGCATCGCGATCCGGACAGTTTCACCCGACAGCGTCGGAGCCTGTTCACAGAACCGGTAGAACTCCTGGACCTCGTCGAGGCGGCTGAGGTACGCCGCACCCAGCTCAACCAATTTGCGGCCGAGGGTGAACTCCGCGCCCTGGCGGTTGATCAGCCTGGCCTCCTCGAGCGCGAGCAGGAGGTTGGAGGTTGAGGACTTTGGTATTCCCAGCTCCCTGGCCAGATCACTGAGCGTGAGGCGTCCGGTCGCGGACGCGGCCAGGGCCTCCAACACGGCGGCGGCGCGCGTGACAGCCGGTGCCGGTGACGCGCTCCCCAATCCGTCGGAGATTCGGGAAACTCGGGAATCGGCCATGATTCTCCTCCAGGTATCGCGCGCAAGTTGCCGCGCCACTCAAACAAATACCGTCCAGTCAGCTGAACACTAACCATCATAATGTCTGGCGCCGTGAACCGGACCTGGCTGGTCTCGTTTACCGCCGTTCGCCTGGCAGCACCGCCCGTCGTGGACCGCCGGCTCGTCAGGCGGCGGACACCACGGGATTGGTCAGCTCGCCGATGCCTGCAACATGGCACGTGACCGTGTCGCCGGGAATGATTGGCGCGGACCCGGCGGGGAATCCCGTCAGTACCAGGTCGCCCGGGTGAAGAGTCATGAAGGAGGTCAGATAGGCGAGGATTTCCTCTACCCGCCAGCCGAGATCGGCGGAACTGGCCGGCTTGAGCTCCACCCCGTTGTGCTTGATTCCGATTGCCAGGTGGTCCTCCGTCAGCTTCGTGACGACCCACGGCCCTGCAGGCGTGAACGTGTCCTGGCTCTTGGCGCTGATCCACAGCTCGTCGGATTCCTGCAGGTCCCTGGCGGAGACGTCGTTTCCGATGGTGTATCCCAGGACTGCGCTCTTGGCGTTGCCGGGCGTCAATCCGCGGGCTTTGCGCCCGATGACGATTGTCAGTTCGGCCTCAGGCTCGACGCGACCCACCCCCGGCCGGAGTTCAATTGCATCGCCCGGACCGACCACGCTGGTCGCCGCCTTGTGGAAGGCCTGCGGCGGAAGGTCGCGGCCTGCGCGGCCGGTATTGTGCGCCATGCCCAGGACGTTGGCCGGGACGCTGGGCGCGAGGAACGTAAACGATGCCTCATCCACCGTCGCGCCGATTTCCCAGCCGCCGCGCGGCCGGCTGCCGGCATTGGCCACAGAGCCAGGGAACGGAGAGGTGGCTACCGTCCACACCCGGCCGGCCGCACTGGCAAAGTCCGGTGCGTCGTTGGTGACAAAGAAGTGTTCGTCGTCGGCAGCACGGGAAAGGGGGCGGACTCTGGCGATTCGGCGGGCACTCGTGGCGGTCATGAAAACATCCTAGGCGGCAGGGTCCCGGGGCCTGCGAATAGGCCATCGAATGGCGTAATTCTGCCGCGGTGAAACGCCGTCGGTGTTTCACATTTCCAAACGTTCACGGTATATTCATTACAAGCCTTCCACCGCGGCATCCCCCAATAGTCGCGGTGGAAGGCTTTTCCAATGCCCGGGTTGAGCCGGTGTCCGGGACCACCATCAGAAGCCGGCGGGACCGGCCGATCGTTGCCCGCCCCGCCATCTTACGCGGCGTCCGCGACCGCTTCCCGGAGCCGCCAGCCGCCGCCGAGGCCGTCCCGGATCAGTTCCATGGTGGTCAGGGCCGATCCCCGGTTGCGGCCAAGCCTTGCCTGGACCTGCCAGACCTCGACGTCAACGCGGCTCAGGCCCTTGGGCATCCGGCGCTCGGCCTCCCACCAGCTGACCCGTTCGAACCAGCGGACCGGCTCGACCCCGATCAACCATTCCCTGCCCCCGCGGACTACCGCCAGGGGCCGCCCGTCCGGGCCTGTCTTCACCATTACGTGCTCCATGCCCGTCACATTAGGGTTAAGCCCTGACATTTTAGGTCCCGGACATTTTCGGAGCGCGGGCCGGCGTCGGACTCTCAGTACTTAGTCGGCGGCGTGCAAGGACACTACACGCGGCTCGCACCAACGGATGAAGACATCTGCCGGCTGTATCTTCTTGCCCCGCAGCGCGATGCCCGCAATCGTAAGGCCTTCTGGCAGGGGCAGGCTGTGGCGCACCACCCCGCGGGATTCGCGCGACCAGGCCAGCCGGTACAATCCGTAATCGGGGCTTGATCGCAGCCCAAGTTTGAGTCCCAGTTCCTCAACGTCCACGCCTTCTGCAGCACTGAGCTCGTACGAGATGACGGCAAAAGCCCCGTTGAGCTGCTGCGCTGACTCGAACTCAAACTCGAACTCAAGCAGCCCCTGGGTAATCTCCGGGTCCAGGGGAAACACCAGCGCGGTCTCTTGGGACAGGCGTAGGAGTTCCGCGCCGGGGAAGGACAGCTCATGCGCCGCGGGCTCACCGCGGATGATGTCTTGGTAGAGGGTTGGCCACCTATCTGCGGAGATCCCTTCCGCCCGCAGAGCCGGAAGTTTGTCCAGCCGCGCCAAGGATGCGACGGCGCGTTCATAAGGGGTGGTGCTGAGCGTTGAGTCCTGATCGCCGTGACGCACTTGGAAGAACATGTGCTCCCGGGAATCAAGGATGGTCGGCATCACCCGGTCCACACCGTGATGCGGACCGGGTGTGTTGATTTCGAGCCGGCCCCGGATCGGGTCGAATGCAGCGACGAAGGCCATGCCCTGCGCCGACTTCGGGTGGTAGTACTCCCGAAGGTTCACCAGTTCGCTGTCGGCCTTGTAGGCTGTCAGGCCGAGGCCGAAGGACACGGCCATGCCGACATTGCTTAAGGCCCGGTAGCTTGCAAGCCGTGTCAGGTAGTTGGTGGCGAGCACGTCGTCGTCGTCTAGGCGGAACCACGCGACCGGCTGCACGCCGGCGTCGGCGTCGAACTTGCTGGCGAGGTCCTGCTCAATCAGGGGCTTCACTTCTTCGATGCCAGTTCCCCGGACGACGTCGTTCCATTCCACCGGGACCAGGAACGGGTAGTGGGCCGCGGCCGCGAGCAGCACCTCCTGATGGCGCTGCGGCAGAAGGCTGGAATACAGAACGAAGTGTTTGTAGTCGTAATCTTCAGCCATGGCGGCCAGCGCCGGCACGGAACGGGTGAAGAACATTTCCTCCCGCAACTCAAGCCGTCGTTCCGAAAAGAGATACCCCATGTACTCTTCGGGAGTCTTGAAGACACCGCTGCTGGACGTTTTCCACGACTGCGATCCGGGTGAGAAGAGGCTGTAGCGAGTGACTCCGTAAAACATGATCCTCCGCAAAATTGTCTCAACGTCCCGTTCAACTGTATCGCCGGCCTGCCCGCGAACCGCATAGCGCAGGCATGCGGTGTCAATAATGACGGAGATTTCCCGAATTAAGCGGGGCAAGTGATAAGTTCGGTCCCGTGCCGGGGCGCACAGGGCGCCTTGGAAGAACCAAAGGGAATCCAACATGGCTGAATCGAACGCTCAGAAACTGGAGAAGGCGAAAGCTATTGTGCTGGATTCGATCGTGAAGGTTGGCGTTTCAACCAACCAGTCGCAGGCCGTGCAACGGCTCGCCAACGCATATGCCCTGCTTGAAGGGAACGTAGCGCCCATCAGCGGCCCCAACGAATCGGCGCCGAAAAGCGCCTGAGCCGGTCTACCGGAAGCACAAAACCCCGTTTTTGCGGACCATTTGGTCCGAAATGACGGGGTTTTCTGTGGTGGGTCCTACCGGGATCGAACCGATGACATCCACGGTGTAAACGTGGCGCTCTACCAGCTGAGCTAAAGACCCAAACCGCGGAATCCGCGCCTCAGCGCTTCAACCAACGAACAGCTACTGTACCGGATGTCACCGGCCAAGCGCCAATCGCCAAGCCAATCCGCCCGGCCCTCCGCTACAGTGGCGGCAGCTCGGCGGCGAGCCAGGTCAAGGCCCCGCTGACGCCTGCCTCCAGCTTGATGGTGGCGAGGCCGTCCCCACCGGTCGGTCCCCTGTTGATGATGACCACGGCTTTTCCCTGTTTCGCGGCGTGGCGGACAAATCGCAGGCCGCTCATCACGGTGAGCGACGAACCTGCCACCAGGAGCGCCCGGGCCGCGTCCACCATGGCGTAAGAGCGCTCAACGCGGTCCTTGGGCACGTTTTCGCCGAAGTACACAAAGTCCGGTTTCAAGGTTCCCCCGCAGGCGGGACAGCGGGCGACGACGAACGATTCGATGAGTCCGGAGTCCTCGACTGCGGCATCGGCGTCGGGAGCCATTTCCACCACCCCGGCGGCCTGGGCCCGTTCCAGGAACCCGGGGTTGAGTTCCTCAAGGACACTGGCCAGCATCCGGCGGCTGAAGCGCCGGTGGCAGTCCAGGCACACAACCTGGTCGAACCGGCCGTGCAGGTCCACCACGTTGACGCTGCCGGCGTCCTCGTGGAGCCGGTCCACGTTCTGGGTAATGAGTCCGGTGAGCAGTCCCCGCTGCTCCAGCCGGGCCACCGCGGCGTGGCCGTCGTTGGGATCCGCCCGGCGCAGGTGCGACCAGCCGATGTGGTTGCGGGCCCAGTAGCGTTGCCGGTTTCCGGGTGCGCCGATGAACTCCTGGTAGGTCATGGGGGTCCGCGGCGCGGCGCCCGGGCCGCGGTAGTCCGGGATGCCCGAATCCGTACTCAGGCCAGCGCCGGTCAGCACGGCGAACGGTAGCCCGGACAGGAGGCCGTGGATGTCCTGCAGGATCCCGAGTTCGCTGCGCCGGAGCTCAGCGGCGGTCCCGGCGGCCGTGACCGGCGGGAGGCTGGCAAACCCGGTCATCCCGATTCCTGGCCGCCGCTGCCTCACCGGATCAGTTCCCGCCGAGTCCCGCGAGGGCAGTCCGGTATTCGGCAAGGTCCCGGGCCTGGCCGCGGGGATTCACCACGACGTAGCGGACAATTCCCGCCGCGTCGATGATGAAGGTGCCGCGCAGCGCCATGCCGCTCTCAAGGTCGAACACCCCATACGCCGAGGCCACGGCGCCGTGCGGCCAAAAGTCGGCGAGCAGGTCGAAGCCGTAGCCTTCCTTTTCGGCGTAGGCCCGCTGGGCGAACTTGCTGTCAACCGAGACTGCCAGCACGGCGGCATCGGCATCTTCGAACAGGGCCAGATTGTCCCGGATTTCGCACAGTTCCCCGGTGCAGATGCCGGAGAAAGCGAAGGGATAAAAGACAATGACGACATTGCGCCCGCGGAAGTCCGAGAGGGTTACCGGCTCGCCGAACTGATTGGCGAGCTCGAAATCCGGGGCAAAATCGCCGACAGCGGGAACGGGCGCGACGGCGGCGGCCGGCCCGGAGGCTTCCTGCTGGACCGCTTGGGTCACTTGTTCTTCCGCGTGACCAGCCGGGTGGCGCTCCAGTCCTTCGAGACGCCGGCGGAGGTGGTGTAGTGGAGCCCTGCGGTGGGCGCGGCGTCCTGGATGTCCGCCGGCGACACGTAGCCGTCCCGGCCGGACTTGGGAGTCAGGACCCACACAACGCCGCCCTCGGTGAGAGTGGTCAGCGAATCGACCAGGGTGTCAACAAGGTCTCCGTCACCTGCCCGCCACCAAAGAATGGCGGCATCGACCACCTCGTGATCGTCCTCGTCGAGAAGCTCAGAGCCCGTGAGATCTTCGATATCGTCTCGCAAGTCGAAGTCGACATCGTCGTCATAACCGAATTCCTGAATCAGGTCCCCGTCTTTGAAACCCAGTTTCTCCGCCACATTTACCGAAGTGGCGGCGTCGGCCTCGCTCACGTGTTGCTCCTATGCTTTGTGAATTGCTTCATGTTTTCAATGGCACTAGTGATTTCCATTACTCCAAGCCAACACCCTTTGAGCTCTCGCTTCAAGCTGTTGGCCCCGCGATCCGCCATATTCTGCGTCACACGAGACGATCCGAAGGCTGCCGGGCAGTGCTTCGTCACACAACCAGTATGCCCGTGAAATACGGCGGCGGGTCCATGGGGCGGCTACGCATCCGCCAGCGCGCACGGCTAGAGTGGCTGATGACGACTACGCCTGCGCGGGCAACCGCCCTGCTAATTACAGGCAGGCGTACCGTGATTGGACCTTGCCCGGCGCATACGACCGGGCTGTTGTAACCGATATGTCGCACACGTCGCGTTCACGCCAGGCAGTCACCCTGCCCGGAGCTGAGGGTGCCGATAGATGCGCTCAAAGAGAGGTTGGACGTGGCTGCAGGAGAAGATACCTCCCATATCCTCAGCGGGTTGACAAACCAGCTGCCTGATCGTGATCCGGAAGAGACCGCCGAATGGCTGGAGTCCCTGGATACCCTGATTCAGGAACAGGGCACCGAGCGTGCCCAGTACATTATGCGCAGCCTGCTCCAGCGGGCCGGGGCGCAGAGCGTGGGTGTTCCGATGGTCACCACCACGGACTACGTCAACACCATCCCGGTGGACCAGGAAGCGGCGTTCCCCGGGGACGAGGAAATCGAACGCAAGTACCGGGCCTGGCTGCGCTGGAACGCCGCGGTCATGGTGCACCGGGCCCAGCGCGCCGATATCGGCGTCGGCGGGCACATCTCCACCTACGCCGGGGCCGCGACCCTGTACGAGGTCGGGTTCAACCACTTCTTCCGCGGCAAGGACCACCCCGGCGGCGGGGACCAGGTCTTCTTCCAGGGCCACGCCTCCCCCGGCATGTACGCCCGTGCCTTCATGGAAGGCCGGCTGTCCGAGGAGGACCTGGACGGCTTCCGGCAGGAGAAGTCCAAGGAAGGCCACGCCCTGTCCTCCTACCCGCACCCGCGCCTGATGCCGGAGTTCTGGGAATTTCCCACGGTCTCGATGGGCATCGGGCCGATGAACGCGATCTACCAGGCGCAGTCGAACCGGTACCTGCACAACCGCGGCATCAAGGACACCTCGGACCAGCAGGTCTGGGCGTTCCTGGGCGACGGCGAAATGGACGAGCCCGAGTCCCGCGGGCTGCTCCAGCTCGCCGCGAACGACAAGCTCGACAACCTGAACTTCGTGATCAACTGCAACCTCCAGCGCCTCGACGGACCGGTGCGCGGCAACGGCAAGATCATGCAGGAACTCGAGGCCTTCTTCC